>CADCUM010000080.1 GCA_902805885.1 uncultured Nocardioides sp.
GCTCCTAGACGTGGTCCAGGACGTCCGAGCCGACTGCTGACAGGGGAGGAACCCGTGGGTCACCTGGCGTCTTCTGACCCTGCTCGGCCAGCGGCGGGGGCACACACTCGGTGTGAGCGCCTCCGCCGGCCGTGATGCTGGTCGTTGCTCTAGTGGTGCCAGATGCGGCGCGGGCTCTGCTCCGGTGGATCCAGGTCGGCGGTCTGCTCCCACACCCGTCGCCACTGCGCGGTGGCGGCCCCTGCCGGGTCGGGGGTCCTGCCGGCTGCGGCACGCCGGCGGGCCTCCCACCACGTGCTCCGGTCCTCGTCGAGCAGTGCGGCGAGCGCGTCGCGGATCCGGGGTGCGAAGTCGCGGGGCGACTCGTCGGCGCTGGGGCGCAGCGGCTCGCCGAAGCGGATGGTGAGGCGGCGTCGTCCTGGGCTGGGCCAGCGCTGGCCCCGGGGCATCGCCGCGAACGTGCCGCGGTGTGCGATCGGGACGACGGGCACTTGGTGCTGGGTGGCGAGGTAGGCGGCGCCGAGCTGGAAGTTGCCGACGAAGCCGTCGGGAGAACGGGTCCCTTCGGGGAAGATGACTAGGCTCCAGCCGTCGGCCAGCACCGCTCCGGGGGTGGTGGCCATCGTCCCTCCGCGGCGCTCGATCGGGAAGGTGTTGAAGGCGATGGAGGATCCGACGGCTCGCCACCAGGTGTCGAAGAAGTAGTCGGCGGCGGCGGCGACGGCTGTGCGGCGACGCCACTTCTTGGGCAGCGACAGCAGGATCAGCGGCGTGTCGAGGTGGCTGGCGTGGTTGGCCACGAAGATGACCGGACCCTCGAGCTTGGTCAGCACGTCGAGGCCCTGGACGTGGGCCCGGACCTGGGAGCGGAACAGCGGCTCCAGCGCGCCCTTCTGCGCGACCTCGCGTGCGACCCGCCCGGCCCGGGTCCGGGCCCAGTCCGTGTGGAAGACGGTGCTCTGTTGCGCCGGCACGAAGGGCTCGGCCGAGCGGGGCACCTGGGAGCGACGTCCCCACCGCCAGCCGTCCGCAGTGCGGCGTACGTCGGAGATCCCGTCCGTGAGCCAGTTCACGTCACTTCACGTCCGCGATGAGGTGCGGCGGGTTGTGGAGGTAGGAGATCGACGGGTTGGAGCCGACGGTGCCGCCCGCGATCTCGAGGGCGTCGGCCAGCGTGGAGGCGGCGCGGAAGCCGAGGCGCTGCGCGACCTGGCGGTCGGCACCGACCCAGATGACGTCGTCGACGTGGTCCATCGCGTGCGCGGCCCAGTACCACATGTAGAACGGGTGGACGCCGTGGTAGGCGTGCGAGGTGCGGTAGAGGTGGATGTACCAGGGGTCCTCAGCGAACTGCCGCTCGTACTTCTCCCCGATGACCGCCGGGTCGGTCGACTCGGCAAGGATCTCCTCGTAGAAGTCGACGTAGCTCGGGTGGTGCAGCTGGTTGAAGCCCTCGTTGAGCGGGTGGTAGAGAATCACTGCGCCACCGCGGCGGACCACCGGCTGCCCCCGGTAGGAGTTGAAGTAGTAGCCCAGCCCCATGCAGGTGGCCAGGATCGGGTTCATCGACGAGTTGACGTTGTAGGGGCCGAGGTAGGGCACACCCATCACCAGCACGTCGCTCTGCCCCTGCACCTCGACGAGCTGCTGACGGTGCACCGCCGCAATCGTGCGCTCGTGCACGGCCTCGGTCTCGCCGGCGTTGATCCCCGTCAGGCCGTAGGGCGCGCGGAGGTCGTGGAAGAGCTTGTGGCGCAGCCGCCGCGGAGCGGCATGGAGACCGCGGCGCATGGCCAGCATGGACGCCTGGTCACGCACCGACCACTCCCACTCGCGCTTCATCAAGAAGTCGTAGGGCGCCCCGAACACGTCGTTGTTGAGCGTCGTCTCGATCTGGAAGATGTCGAGGTGGTCCTTGAGCATCCGCCCCATCCGCCACGCGGAGTGGTGCAGGTGCGACTTGGTGTGGTCCATGAACGAGTGCGATCGGACCATCGTCTTGGCGTTGTGGTGGTGCCGCAGGCTCCTGTACGACGCCAGCCCGATCGGCACCGACTTGTGCCCGCCGTCCATCGCGACGAGGTTGACGTTGACGTAGACCAGGAGGTCGGACTCGGCGGCCCGGCGGTTGATCTCGACGTCCTCACCCTGGTCGGTCAGCCCGATGTGCAGCAGGTTGTCGCGGTCCTCGGCGTCGTGGTTGTAGAGGTCGCCCTGCGGGAAGAAGGACCGGAAGACCCGCTCGCCCACGATGTGCTCGAGCTCGGCAGGCGTCATCCGCCGGTGAAGCGCGTTGGCGGCCACGATCTGCACGTCGTCGACCCCGGCATCCGCCGCCATCGTGAGGACGGCCTCGATGATCCGCTGCCGGATATCGGGCGCGCGCATCGACGGCAGCGGCAACGAGATGTCGTCGAAGGCGATGGTGAGCCGCATCCCGGGCCGCAGCTTGGTGGGCAGCGGATCGGCGTCGACCGGGTTGAGCAGCGCCGCGAGGATCGCGTCGTCGACGTCGTCGATCGGGGGTAGCGACTCGGGCGGATAGATGACCCGGGTCCCGGGCGGGAAGTCCTCAAGCCGGAAACCTAGACCCTCGTGCACCACCAGCGGGGGTGTGCGGTCGTCCACCTCGAGCACAAATCCTGGACGGCTCATGATCACCCTCTTCTGGTCGGATCGAAGGCCACTTTGATGCTGCCGAGGCGACCCGCGGCGTGCGCGTGGTCGAGTGCCTCGCGCCAGCGGTGCAGTGGGTAGCTCGCGACGCCCTTGGCCAGTCGGGCGACGACGTCTCCCGCGGCGAGGCCGGTGGCGAGGTCGAACGCGGTGCGGCCGCCGGGTTCCCGCCGAGCCGATGAGTACGAACCGACGACCTCGAGCTCGCGGAACCACGCCGCCGACAGATCGGCGGCGGCCGGCATGCCGGAGAGCACGACGCGACCACCGGCCCGCGTGGTGTTGAGGGCGGTCTCCAGCGAACCCTTGCTGCCGACCGCGTCGACGGCGACGTCGACGCCCCCGAGGAGGTAGGGCGCGGAGAACTCGGGCGTGACGGCGAACGACCCCGTCGACCGGCGCAGCCTGCGCAGCACCTCGCCGGGAGACACCACCTCGGTGGCGCCGAGCTGGAGTGCGAGCTCGCGCTGGTGGGCGTACTTCGCGACCACCGTGATCTCACCAGCGGCGGTCAGGCCGCGCAGCGCCAGTGTCGTGAGCAGGCCGACGGACCCGGCGCCGCTGACCAGCACCCGGTCGTTGTCCTCGACCCGGGCGCGCAGCGCGGTGTGCACCGCACAGGCCAGTGGCTCGATCAGGATCGCCTGCTCGTCGGAGAGTCCCTCGGGCACGGGGTGGAGCTGGCTGCGGTGGGCGGTCAGCGTCTCGCCCCAGCCACCGCCGGTGTCGGCGCAGTACCCGGTCTGGAGCCCGGGGGAGAGGTGACCGACGGTGATCCGGCTGCAGCGGTTGGTCAGTCCCTCGGCACACGAGTCGCAGGGCTCGACACCGCGGGCGGCGCAGGTCAGGACCGGGTCGAGGACGACACGGGTGCCGGCGCGCAGGTCCTCGCAGTCGTCGAGGAGGTCGGCCACGACCTCGTGACCGGGCACGAACGGCATCGACACCAGCCCCGAGAAGTAGCGACTCGTGCGCCCGGACAGTGCGCCGAGGTCGGACCCGCAGACGCCGGAGAGGCGGGTGCGCAACCGTGCCCAACCCGGTTGCTCGACCTTCGGGGGCTCGATGGTGACCAGGCGCAGTGGGGCGGCGTAGCCGGAGAGGATCCCGGGCAGCCGGTCGCCGACGGCCCGCCCGGCGAGGTGCCGGGGCAGCGATCTGTGCATCTGCAGCGCCAGCATCATCGGCGGCCTCGCGAACTGATGGGGCCTGCCGGGTTGACCGGGCGGGACGCGGAGTCGGAGGTGGCCCAGTCGACGATCGTCCAGTGCTGGCGGCGCGCGTGCCTGGCCAGCGACACGTCGGGGCTCACGGCCACCGGCCGACCGACCGCGGCGAGCAGGGGGAGGTCGGAGTGGCTGTCGGCATAGCCGTAGCTCCGCGCCAGATCGATGCCCCCGGCGGCCGCCCAGTGCTGCATCCACGCCGCGCGCGACTCACCGACCAGGGGCGACGAGGCAAGGAAGCCGGTGCAGATGCCGCGGTCGTCGGCGGCCAGGTCGGCAGCCTCGATGTGGTCGAAGAGAGGCGCGATCGGTCGGGTCAGTGGTCGGATCGCGCCGGTGATGAGGACGGTGGCGTGTCCGGCCGCCCGGTGCTCGCGAATGCGGCGCACGGCGCCGGGCGCCAGCCGCGACAGGACGTGGTCCGTGAGCAACTCGTCGACGACGGAGTCGAGGTCGGCCAGCCGGGCGCCGGCGTACTCCCGATAGATCGAGCGCAGGAACGCGCTACGTTCCCGGCGCTCCTCTCGCACCAGGCCGGGCAGCCGGGTCGCGATCCGGCCGAGCTCGCCGAGACGCTCGGCCGGGGTAAGTTCCTGCAGCCGCACCCAGAGGTAGGTCTCGATCACGTTGGAGGACAGCAGCGTGCCGTCCATGTCGAAGAAGGCGGCGGTGCGCTGCTCGGTCTGCTCGGTCTGCTCGGTCTGCTCGAGGGGGCGCAGGGAGCCGGCCGCATGCTTGGCACGGTTGCGGCGCACCTCGTCGAGGGTGCGGATCGGGGCCGTGACCGCCGGGCAGTGCACCTCACGGAGGTAGTGGTCCCAGTCCACCTCGTCGATGTCGAAGTTGAACGCGGCCCGATCGTCGGTGTCGAGGGCCTCGAGGAGGCTGCGGGTGTGCGCGTCGTCGAAGCGCAGCTCGGCTTCGGCGTACTCCCGGTAGAGGTCGAGGTAGCGGCGCAGGAACTCCAGGCGCCGGCCCTGTTGGTCCAGGGTGCGCGCCATCGACAGGGTGCGTGCTCCACGCGGGGCGTGGCCGACGAGGTAGTCGGCCACCTGGTGCGCGCGCTCGCTGGTGACGAGCAGACGTTCGACTCTCGGGGCTCCTGGGAACCGCCACTCGGGCAGCCGGACGGTCCCGCGCGTGCCTGTGTCGAAGGGATGCTCGTCGAAGTAGGCGCGGACCGCGGCGTACAGGCCCCGGACCGTCAGCGGGTTGCGCGACCCCGAGACGACGTGGAAGTACGCCGCAGCGCCGGCCTGTGGAGGGGAGGCGAGCGCGGCAACGATCGCGGCGACGACGTGGTCGACCGGAACGATGTCCACGATGGTGTCGCCGGCGGCGGGGAACTCGGGGAGCTCGCCGCGGCCGTAGGCGAGGATCAGCGGCTCGGCCATCTTGAAGCCCTCGATCCACCCCGGGTGCGGGCGGTGGAGTGAGGACTCGATGATGCTGGGGCGCAGGATCGTCGTCGGCGCGATGCGGGCGCGCTCCTCGACGACGCGCTCCCCGAGCGCCTTGGTGAAGGTGTAGCAGTCGGTCCAACCCAGCGACCGGGCGCGCTCGGCGCCGATCCGCACGAGCTCGCGCGCCACCCAGTCACGGCGGTCCGCCTCGGCCGCGGCCGCTGCGGTCAGCAGGCCTGCACGGCCGTGCTTGCGCTCGGCGGCCGTGCGCAGCCGGATGAGCACGTCGGCCGAGCGAGAGGCGTGCTCCACGACCCGGCGCTGCGACAAGCCCCACTCGGTCTCCGAGTCGACGTCGACGGTGTGGTCGACCGGTGCCTCGGGGATCGCACCCCGCCGGCGCCCGGCGACGTACGCGGTCGAGATATGGACGTAGTGGACGTGCGCCCCGACCTCTGCGATCCGTTCGAGCAGGCCGCGCGTGCCGAGCACGTTGGTGCCGAAGGCGTCGTCGACGGGCGGGTCGAAGGAGACGTCACCGGCGCAGTGCACGACCGCATCGAGATCGGTGGGAAGTGCGGGCAGACCGCCGAGGTCGCCCTCAA
>CADCUM010000081.1 GCA_902805885.1 uncultured Nocardioides sp.
CGCCGCCCTGGCCGTGGACGTCGCCTCCGCAGGTCACTTCGCAAGGGCCGCGCAGGCAGGATGGTGCCATGACGACGAGCGAGGACGACGTTCGACAGAGGTGGGCTGACGGCCGACCGGTCCACGGGCTGTGGAGCCTGCTGCCCGGCGCGGTGACCGCCGAGCTGCTCGGAGGCACCGGCGCCGACTACGTGGTCGTGGACCTCCAGCACGGCGCTGCGACGGAGGCCGAGCTGCCCGGCCTCGCCGCGGCGATCCGGGCGGCGGGCTCGGTCCCGCTGGTCCGGACCCGCAGCCCCCTGTTCGCCGACGTCGGCCGCCCGCTCGACCTCGGCGCCGCCGGGGTCATCGTGCCCAACGTACGAGACGCCGAGCACGCCCGGGAGGTCGTGGCGGCGACTCGCTACGCGCCGGCTGGCGGGCGGTCGATCGGCCGCCTGTCCGGCGGAGCCGACCGGCCCCTGGTCATCGCCATGGTGGAGACGGCGACCGCGCTCGACGACCTCGACGCGGTGCTGGCCGTCGAGGGCCTGGACGGGATCTACGTCGGCCCCGGCGACCTCTCGCTGTCCTTGGGCCTCGACGCCGAGGACCGGGCGGCGGAGCTGCGCGCCGTCCTGTCCTCGATCGTCGCCCGGGCGGTCGCCGCGGGGGTGCCCGTCGGCGTCCACGCCTACACGGGCGAGGACGCCGCGGGCTACGCCGCGCAGGGCGCGTCGATCGTGACCGTCGCGGTGGACACGGTCTCGCTGCGCGAGGTCATGGCGGGCCACCTCGAGGTCGCCCGACCCACCGGCCGCTGAGGCTCAGGCAGGCGGCTCCGCCACGAGGCCCAGCTCGGCGGCCGAGGCGAGCGACTCGTTGCGCGGCAGGACGCGCACCGTGTAGCCGAAGGCGCCCGACCGGTCGAGCGGGACGTCGGCGTCGACGCGGTGCCGGTTGTCCTCGTACGACTCCGTGACGTGCATCGTCGTCACCGTGGAGTCGACCAGTGCGTCCTCGGCGTCGGTGCGCCCGTGCACCACCTGGAACTCGACGTCGTCGGTGGACAGCTCGCCGAGCGCGATCCATGCGTGGACGCAGATGGTCGCGCCCACCTCGGGCGCGTCGCCGACCCCGTCGGACTCGACGTGCTCGACACGCACCCCGGGCCAGGCCTTGCGGACCCGGTCCTTCCAGCCGGCGAGGTCTCGCGCGCCCCGGTAGTCGGAGTTGAGCGTCCGCGCGGTCTGCGCGGCGGGGGCGTAGAGCTCACGCACGTAGTCCCGGACCTGCCGTGTCGCCAGGACCTTGGGGCCGAGCGACTTGAGGGTGTGGCGCACCATCTCGAGCCAGCGCGGCGGCACGCCCTCGTCGTTGCGCTCGTAGAACTTCGGCGCGACCTCGTTCTCGATCAGGTCGTAGAGCGCGGCGGCCTCCAGGTCGTCGCGCCGGTCGGCGTCCTCGATGCCGTCGGCCGACGGGATCGCCCAGCCGTTGCCGCCGTCGTACCACTCGTCCCACCACCCGTCGAGGATCGAGAGGTTGAGCCCGCCGTTGAGGGCGGCCTTCATCCCGGACGTGCCGCAGGCCTCGTAGGGGCGCAGCGGGTTGTTGAGCCACACGTCGCAGCCGGGGTAGAGCGGCTGGGCCATGGCGATGTCGTAGTTGGGCAGGATCGCGATGCGGTGACGCACCTCGGGGTCGTCGGCGAAGCGCACCATCTCCTGGATGAGCCGCTTGCCGGTCTCGTCGGCGGGGTGGGCCTTGCCGGCGATCAGCAGCTGGACCGGGCGCTCGGGGTGCAGGAGCAGCGCCTTGAGCCGGGCGGGGTCGCGGAGCATGAGCGTGAGGCGCTTGTACGTCGGGACGCGGCGCGCGAAGCCGATGGTCAGCACGTCCGGGTCGAGCGCGGTCTCGGTCCAGGTGGTCTCCGCCGGAGCGAAGCCGCGCTCGGCGGCCGAGCGGGAGAGGCGACCGCGCGCGTCCTCGACGAGGCGGGCCCGCAGGGCTCGCTTGAGCTCCCAGATGTCCCGGTCGGAGACCTGGTCGACCAGCGGCCACAGCGCGTCGGTGTCGTCGCCGTCGACGTCGGCGCCGCGGGAGGTCGCGAGCTCGATGACCTCGCGGGCGATCCAGCTGGGGCCGTGGACGCCGTTGGTGATCGAGGTGATCGGCACCTCGGCCTCGTCGAAGGCGGGCCACAGGCCGTTGAACATCCCGCGGCTGACGTGGCCGTGGAGCTGGGAGACGCCGTTGGCGCGCTGGGCGAGCCGGAAGCCCATCACGGCCATGTTGAAGACGCCGGGGTCGCCGCCCTCGTAGTCCTCGGCACCCAGGGCGAGGATCCGGTCGACCGGGACACCCGGCGTCGGCGAGCTGCCGCCGAAGTACTGCTCGACGAGCTCACGGGAGAACCGGTCGATGCCGGCCGGGACCGGGGTGTGGGTGGTGAAGACGGTGCCGGCGCGGGAGACCTCCAGCGCGGTGTCGAAGTCGAGCTTCGGCCCGTCCTCGGCCACGGTGAGCTCACGGATGCGCTCGATGCCGAGGAACCCGGCGTGGCCCTCGTTGGTGTGGAACACCTCGGGGGCCGGGGCACCGGTGATCTGCGACCACACGCGCAGCGCCCGGACGCCGCCGACACCGAGGAGCAGCTCCTGGCGGAGCCGGTGCTCGGACGTGCCGCCGTAGAGCCGGTCGGTGACCTCGCGGTAGTGGGCGCTGTTCTCCTCGATGTCGGTGTCGAGCAGCAGCAGCGGCACGCGGCCCACGTGCGCCACCAAGATGCGCGCGACCAGGTCGGGCCCGTCGGGCAGGGCGATGGAGATCGTGGCGCGGTTGCCGTCGGCGTCGCGCAGCCCCGTCAGCGGGAGCTCGTCGGGGTCGAGCACGGGATAGCTCTCGAGCTGCCAGCCGTCGCGGTCGAGCGCCTGCCGGAAGTAGCCGTGCTTGTAGAACAGGCCCACGCCGGTGAGCGGGATGCCGAGGTCGGAGGCGGCCTTGAGGTGGTCACCGGCGAGGATGCCGAGGCCGCCGGAGTACTGCGGGAGCACCGAGGTGATGCCGTACTCCGGGGAGAAGTAGGCGATCGAGCGGGGCGCGTCGTCGCCGGCACGGCGGGCGTACCAGCGCTCGTCGCTCAGGTAGTGCTGGAGGTCGTCGTACGCCGCGGCCAGGCGGCCCCGGAAGTCGGTGTCGGCCGCCAGCTCCTCGAGCCGGGCGCGACCGACCGCCCCCAGCAGCCGGACCGGGTCGCGCTGGACCTCGTCCCAGACGGTCGGGTCGATCGAGGCGAAGAGGTCCTGGGTCGGGGGGTGCCAGGACCAGCGCAGGTTGCCCGCGAGGGCGGACAGCGCCTCGAGCGCCTCGGGCAGGACAGGGCGGACGGTGAATCGTCTGATAGCACGCACCCGCGGCACGTTAGGGCATTTGTTGGAACGATCCAACCCTTTCGTCCACACCGGTGTGCCACCCCTCCGACCGCGATGTCCCGCGCGGCGTCCCAAGGGGTGGCCGCAGACCGGCTCGGCTTGCATGCGGGAGACGGGTTCGCAAGTGTGGGGACATGGTCGGTCGCATTCCCGTGAAGGACGTGTCCCCCCTCGTCGACCTCGGTCGCCAACCCGCGAAGGCGACCATCGGCGAGCCGATGCCCGTGCGAGCGACGGTCTTCCGCGAGGGCCACGACCAGCTCTCGGCGGAGGCCGTGACGATCGATCCCGCGGGTGCTCGACGCGCCCCCGTGCGCATGGGACGGGTCCCCGACGTGCCCGACCGCTGGGAGGCCTGGGTGACCCCCGACGCGGAGGGCGCCTGGTCCTTCGAGATCCACGCCTGGTCCGATCCGCTGGCCACGTGGCAGCACGACGCCGGGATCAAGATCCCCGCGGGCGTCGACGTCGAGCTGATGTTCACCGAGGGCCGGCTGCTGCTCGAGCGGGTGCTCGCCGAGTCCTCCCTGGACGCGCGCGAGACCAAGGTCCTGACCGGCGCCGTAGGCACCGCTGGCGACCTCGAGCGGCCCGTCCCCGCACGGCTCGCGGCCCTCCAGGACCCCGAGCTCGACGCGGTGCTGCTGTCCCACCCCATCCGGGAGCTCGTCTCGGTCGAGGGCCCCTTCCCGATGTACGTCGACCGCACCCGCGCGCTCTTCGGCAGCTGGTACGAGTTCTTCCCGCGGTCCGAGGGCGCGACCAGGGACGAGAAGACCGGCACGGTCACCAGCGGCACGTTCCTCACGGCGGCGAAGCGGCTCGACGCGGTCGCCGACATGGGGTTCGACGTGATCTACCTGCCGCCGATCCACCCGATCGGCGAGGTCAACCGCAAGGGACCCAACAACACGCTGACCCCGGGGCCCGACGACCCGGGGTCGCCCTGGGCGATCGGCAGCAAGGACGGTGGGCACGACGCCGTCCACCCCGACCTCGGCACGTTCGAGGACTTCGACGCGTTCGTGGCGCGGGCGGGTGAGCTCGGCCTCGAGGTGGCGCTCGACCTGGCGCTGCAGGCGGCACCCGACCACCCGTGGGTCACGACGCACCCCCAGTTCTTCACCACGCGCGCCGACGGCTCCATCGCCTACGCGGAGAACCCGCCGAAGAAGTACCAGGACATCTACCCCATCAACTTCGACAACGACCCCGCCGGCATCTGCCGCGAGGTCCTGCGGGTCGTCCGGCTGTGGATGTCGCACGGCGTGCGCGTGTTCCGCGTGGACAACCCCCACACCAAGCCCCTGGCGTTCTGGGAGTGGCTGCTGAAGGAGGTGCGCCGCACCGACCCTGACGTCCTCTTCCTCTCCGAGGCCTTCACCCGGCCCGCGATGATGCACTCGCTCGGCGCGGTCGGCTACCACCAGAGCTACACCTACTTCACCTGGCGCACGGCGAAGCACGAGCTGGAGTCCTACCTCCGCGAGGTCGCGACAGCGTCCGACCACACGATGCGCCCCAACTTCTTCGTCAACACCCCCGACATCCTCCACGCCTACCTGCAGTACGGCGGCCCTGCTGCGTTCAAGATCCGCGCGGCGATCGCGGCCACCGGGTCCCCGAGCTGGGGGGTCTACGCCGGCTACGAGCTGTTCGAGCACGTCGCGGTCAAGCCCGGCAGCGAGGAGTACCTCGACTCCGAGAAGTACCAGGTCCGCATCCGTGACTGGAAGCAGGCCGACGCCGACGGCCGGACGCTGGCGCCGTACCTCAAGCGGCTCAACCAGATCCGCCGCGAGCACCCGGCCCTCCAGCTGCTCCGCAACCTCACGGTGCACGCCAGCGACGACGACCACGTGCTCGTGTTCAGCAAGCGCCACGTGGCCGCCGACGGGACGACGGACACGGTGATCACCGTGGTCAACCTCGACCCCCACGGCACCCGGGAGACGATGGTCCACCTCGACATGCCGGCCCTCGGACTGGATTGGCACGACTCGTTCATCGCCCACGACGAGATCACCGGCGAGTCCTGGAGCTGGGGCCAGCACAACTACGTGCGACTCGACCCCGGGCACGAGCCCGCCCACGTGATCACCCTCAGGAGGCCCCACCAGTGAACCTGCCGGTGAACAGGACCCCGCACGACGTTCCTGACGACATCCCGATGCACCCGCCGCAGCACGACGACCTGGTCTCCACGAGCACGACCGCCGAGCAGCCCGACTGGTTCAAGACGGCGGTGTTCTACGAGGTGCTGGTGCGGTCCTTCCGCGACTCCGACGCCGACGGGACGGGCGACTTCAAGGGGCTCATCGAGAAGCTGGACTACC
>CADCUM010000082.1 GCA_902805885.1 uncultured Nocardioides sp.
TCTCGGCGGTCGGCGACATCGCCAACTGGATGATCCCCGGCAAGATGGTCAAGGGCATGGGCGGCGCGATGGACCTGGTCCACGGCGCCAAGCGGGTGATCGTGCTGATGGAGCACACCGCCAAGGACGGCGGGTTCAAGATCGTCGAGGAGTGCTCGTTGCCGTACACCGGCAAGCGGGTGGTCCAGCGGATCATCACCGACCTGTGCGTCATCGACGTCATCGACCCCACCACCGGCGAGGTCGCCGCGTCCGGGACGCTGGGCGATCGGGCCCTGAAGCTGGTCGAGCTCGCGCCCGGGGTCACCGAGGACGAGGTCAGGGCGAAGACGGAGCCGGACCTGGTGTGAGACCCGGCTGCGCAGGAGTCCCCCTCACGCAGGGATGGTTCGACGCGCGGTGAGGACGCCGAGCACGCCGAGGCCGATCGCGAAGACGAAGACCGACAGGAACGGGTTGGCGCCGTGGCGTTCAGCCACGGCGAAGACCACGCCCGAGATCGACAGCGCCAGGGCGGCCCCCAGCGAGTCGGCGATCGACAGGGCGGCCGAGTTGGAGCCGCGGTCGGCGTCGGTGGAGGCGTCGAGCATCGCGACGCTGGTGCGGGGGTAGCCGAGCCCCATGCCGGCCCCGGCGAGGACGTAGGTCGCCCCGGCCAGCAGCGCCGGCCCGTCCAGCCACACGGTCAGGGCGAGCGACGTCACTCCCGCGAGCACCAGCCCGGAGCCGAGCTCCATCGCCCGGACGTGCGAGATCCGCTCTCCGAGACGTGCCTGCACCTGGCTGGCGGCCGCCCACGTCACCCCGACGACGCTCAGCGCGATGCCCGCTCGACCGGGCGTCAGAGCCCACTGCGACTGGAGGACGTAGACGATGAACGCCTCGGCACAGAAGAAGCCGGCGCTCATCAGCCCGCGGGTGGCGATGACGGCGGGCAGGCCGCGTGCGCCGGTGAGGGTCCCGCGCGGAAGCAGGTTGCGGAGTGCGAGCACGACCACCGCGAGAGCAGCGAGGGCACCGAGCACGACCACGCCGCGGGCCGAGCCGAGGAGCTCCAGGGCCAGCACCGCGACGGCGCCGACGGTGGCCCAGACGAGCGGACCGGTGCCCGACACCTCGACGCCGCTGTCGGTGCGCCGACCACGCAGCGAGGGCGCGATGAGGACGGCAGCCGCACCCACGAAGATCACCGCACCGCCGAACACCCAGCGCCACCCGACCACGTCGGCGGCGAACGCCGCCAGGCTCGGTCCGAAGAGGGAGGGCAGCACCCACGCCGCGGCGAAGCTCGCGAAGATCGCGGGCTGCAGGCCGGGCGGGAAGACCAGCCCCACGAGGACGTAGAGCCCGACGATCAGCGCGCCACCGCCCAGTCCCTGGACGAGCCGCCCGCCTACCAGGATCTCCATCGTCGGCGCGGCAGCGCAGGTCAGCAGGCCGAGCGAGAACAGCACCATCGACCACAGGAGCGGAGTGACCGGACCGCGACGGTCGCTCCACATGCCGGCCGCGACCATCCCGATGACGCCGCTGGCGAGCGGCGCGGCGAAGCTCAGCGCGTAGAGGTCGCCTCCGTCGAGGTCGCGGGCCACGGTCGGCATGACGGTGGTGACCGCCATCGCCTCGAAGGCCACGAAGCCGATCAACGCGAACATGCCGATCGTCACGGCGGCGTACGGCGGGCTCAGCAGCCGCTCGCGGGGAAGGGTCTCGGACATCGCGCCCACGATCCCAGACGCCGCCAACGGGACGCGCGGCGGTTGCCGGCGGAATAGTGGGCCGTGCCCGTCGTTGGGCTGGACGTGACTCCTGCGCTCTCCGTCCTCGACCTGGTGCCGGTGCGCACCGACCAGACGTCTGCCGATGCGGTGGCCGCCTCCCGATCCCTGGCGAGGGTGGCCGACGAGCTCGGCTACCGCCGCTACTGGGTCGCCGAGCACCACAACATGCCGGCCGTGGCCGCCACCAACCCGCCGGTTCTCATCGCGATGCTGGCCGCCGCGACCACGCGGATCCGGGTCGGGTCCGGTGGAGTGATGCTGCCCAACCACGAGCCGCTCGTGGTGGCCGAGCAGTTCGCCCTGCTGGAGGCCGCCTTCCCCGGGCGCATCGACCTCGGCATCGGACGAGCTCCCGGGACCGACATGCTGACGCGCTACGTGCTGCGCGGCGGCGCCACCGCTGCGGCCGACGACGCCGTCGCGCGGTTCCCGCAGTACGTCGAGGACGTGGCCACCCTCATGCACCCGGAAGGCGTCGAGATGACCGTGGGCGGGCGCCATGAGCCCCTGCGCGCCACTCCGCACGCCGCCAGCGTGCCGACGATCTGGCTGCTCGGGTCCAGCGACTACTCCGCGCGGCTCGCGGCCGAGCGCGGGCTGCCCTACGTCTTCGCCCACCACTTCGCCGGCCAGGGCACGACCGAGGCGCTCGAGCTCTACCGTTCGACGTACCGACCCTCAGCCGACCACCCGGAGCCGCGCACCTTCCTCACCGTGAACGCCGCCGTGGCGGCAACGGCGCAGGAGGCGCGCCGACTGGCGCTGCCGCAGGTGCAGGCGATGGTGGCACTCCGGACAGGCGGGCGACTGTCGTCGCAGCGCATGGTCGAGGAGGCCGAGGCGGCGCCGGTCGCAGCAGCCCACCAGGGCATGGTCCGTGCGATGCTGGAGCGTTGGGTCGTGGACGAGCCTGCGGCGGCGCGGACGCGGATCGAGGAGCTCGCGGCACACTTCGGGGTCGACGAGGTGATGGTGCATCCAGTCGCCGGCGCCTACGCCGGGACCTCGCGCGTCGTCGCCCCCGCCCGGGAGGACACCCTCAGTCTGCTCGTCGGCTGACGAGCGGGCAGCTGCCGGCGCTCAGTGCCGCTCCTCGAGCCCGACCGCCTCGCGCAGCTTCTCCACCGAGCCCCGCAGCTCCTCGGAGTCATCGGCGTGGTGTCGCATCAGGTCCGACAACGCCTCCGCCAGCACGTTCAGCTTCTCCTGGGCTGCCTCCTGGTTGCGTCTCCCCGCGTTCTCCAGCAGGACGAGCAGCAGGAGCGACAGGATCGCCGCGCCGGTGTGCAGGGCGAGCTCCCACTTCGTGGTGCTCGACCAGAACGGCTTGCTCACGACCCACAGGGCCAGGGCGACCAGGATGACCCCGAAGAAGGGTGCGCGGCTGACGCGCAGGTTGATCGCGTCGACGAACCTCTCGAAGGGGCCGGGGCCGTCGTCGGTGCGCCGGTCGTCCGCGGCGTCGTTGCGTTCCATGCCCGGAGGCTAGCGGCCAGCGGGGCGACGACGACCCCAAACGAGGGGTGTCGACCTGGGGTGGACGTCGGGTCGCGTCGCAGTAGGGTCAGTCGCATGACTAAGTGGGACTACCAGGTGGCGCCGATTCCGCTCCACAACGAAGCACTGATGCTCAACAACTTCGGCCAGGACGGGTGGGAGCTGGTCGCGATCCACACCAACGCCCAGGGCGGGCTGGTGGCGTTCCTCAAGCGGCCCAAGAGCGACGCCTGATGGGCGCCGAGGCCAAGCTCGAGTCCCTCGGGATCACGGTCCCCGACGTCGTCGCGCCCTTGGCGGCCTACGTACCGGCCACCCGGACGGGCAACCTCGTCTACACCGCCGGCCAGCTGCCCGCCCGGGACGGCGAGATGATCGCCGTCGGCAAGGTCGGTGGCTCGGTGAGCGAGGAGCAGGGCTACGAGTGCGCCCGCCAGTGTGCGCTCAACGCGCTCGCTGCCATCAAGGCCGAGATCGGGTCGCTCGACCAGGTCACCAGGGTCGTCAAGGCGACGGTCTTCGTGGCCTCGACACCCGACTTCACCAACCAGGCGAAGATCGCCAACGGCGCCTCAGAGCTGCTGGGTGAGGTCTTCGGCGATGCCGGTCGCCACGCCCGCTCGGCCGTCGGCGTCAGCGTGCTGCCGCTCGACGTCGCCGTCGAGGTCGAGCTCATCGTCGAGGTCGCGGGCTGACGTGCCCGGACTGAGGCGCGCTCCGCTTCCGCAGTTCATGATCGACCACGCCCGCGCCTACGCCGCCGGCGAGTCCGCGCCCGCTGAGCCCCGCAACGCCGCGACGGTCGTCCTGCTGCGCGACGGCTCGTCGGGTGTCGAGGTCTACCTCCTGCGGCGGCAGGCCACGATGGCCTTCGCGGCCGGCATGTGCGTCTTCCCGGGCGGCGGTGTCGACCCCCGCGACTTCTCCGAGGACGTGGCCTGGGCCGGTCCGTCGGTCGAGGAGTGGGCGAGGACCCTCGGCTGCGAGCCGTCGTTGGCGCGAGCCCTGGTCTGCGCGGCCGTGCGGGAGACGTTCGAGGAGTCGGGCGTCCTGCTCGCCGGCACCTCGGCCGACAGCGTCGTCGAGGACACGACCGGGGACGACTGGGAGGCCGACCGGGTCGCCCTGGAGACTCGCGAGCTCTCCATGACCGACTTCCTCGTCCGCCGCGGTCTGGTGCTGCGCACCGACCTCCTCGGCGCCTGGTCGGGATGGCTCACCCCGGTCTTCGAGCCGAAGCGCTACCGCACGTGGTTCTTCGTCGCGGTGCTCCCCGGCTCCCAGACCACGCGCGACGTGTCGAGCGAGTCGTCGTCGGTGATGTGGCTGCCGGCGCTCGAGGCCGTGGCGGCTGTCGAGGGTGGCGAGGTGGCGATGATGCCGCCGACCTTCCTCACCTGCCTGGACATCGGTCAGCACGCCTCGACCGCGGCTGCGCTCGAGGCGGCCGGTGGTCGCACCGTCGAGATCTTCACCCCCGAGGTCATCGCCGCCGGCGACGACTTCATCCTCTCCACGCCCTCGCACTACGAGGCCCTGCTGGACGCACGATGAGCTGGGCCGGGGGCACCTTCGGGTCGTCAGCCACCTGCGTGCTGGCCCCCAACGCCGACATCATGACCCTCGACGGCACCAACACCTGGGTCCTCTCCTCGGGGGAGAGGTCGCTGGTGATCGATCCGGGTCCCTCGATCCAGTCGCACCTCGACGCTGTCTCGGACGCCGGCCAGGAGGTCGTGGGCGTCCTGCTGACACACCACCACGCCGACCACTCCGAGGCGGCGCGGGTGTTCGCCGAGCGTCACGGTTGCGGCGTACGCGCCCTCGATCCTGCCTATCGCCTGGGCTCGGAGGGACTCGTCCCCGGCGACGTCGTCACCGTCGGCGAGCTCGAGGTGCGGGTCGTGGCCACGCCCGGCCACACTGCCGACTCGGTCTCGTTCGTGCTGCCGTCGGAGTCGGCCGTGCTCACCGGCGACACCGTGCTCGGGCGGGGCACGACGGTCGTCGCGCACCCGGACGGGTCCCTGGGGGCCTACCTCTCCTCCCTCGACCGTCTGCACGCGTTGTGCTCCGCGGAGGAGATCACCTCGATCTGGCCGGGTCACGGACCGGTCATCGACGACGCGCTCGGGGTCCTCGACCACTACATCGCCCATCGGCGTACGCGCCTCTATCAGGTGCGCGACGCGCTGCGGGCCCTCCACGCCAGGGCCCGTGAGGGAGAGCCCTTCCCGCACGACGACCTGGCCCGCGCCGTCGTCGAGATCGTCTACACCGACGTCGACCCGGTGCTGTGGGGCGCGGCCGAGCTGTCCGTGCGCGCCCAGCTCGCCTACCTCACCGAGCGCTGAGCCCTTGCGGCGGCGTCCTGCGCGCCCCCGTGGGCTCAGGATGTCCCACCACCCTCCCCGAGTTGCCTGATGCCCCCCTCGCCTGC
>CADCUM010000083.1 GCA_902805885.1 uncultured Nocardioides sp.
TGCAGCACTTCCTTCCATGACCAGGTCCAGGACCCGTGCCTCGTCGAGCTCGGTGGCGGGGCCCTCGTGAACGATGCGCCCCTCGCGGACGACCAGCACCCGGTCGGCGAGGCCGAGCACCTCCTCGACCTCGCTGGACACCACGACGACGGCGACCCCGGAGTCCGCGAGGGTGCGGACCAGGGTGTAGATCTCACTGCGGGCGCCGACGTCGACGCCTCGTGTCGGCTCGTCCAGGAGCAGCACCCGGCACTCGCGCAGCAGCCACCGCGCCAGCACCACCTTCTGCTGGTTGCCCCCCGACAGCAGCCGGACCGCTCGCTCGACGCCTGCGGGTCGGACGTCGAGGGAGGTGGTCAGCACCTCCGCGCGACGCCGCTCCTCGTGGCGGTCGAGCATGCCGAAGCGGGAGAAGCGGCGCAGGGAGGAGACGGTGATGTTCCGGTAGACGGCCTGGTCGAGCAGCAGGCCCTGGCTCTTGCGCTCCTCCGGGGCGAGGCCGACGCCGGCAGCGACGGCACTGGTGACGGAGCCGCGGCGGAGCAGGCGGCCACCGACCCGGACGGTGCCGGCGGACGAGCGCCGCGCGCCGTACAGCGTCTCGACGATCTCCGAGCGACCCGCCCCCACGAGCCCCGCGAGACCCACGATCTCCCCGGCGTGCACGGTGAGGTCGACTCCCGTGAACACTCCGGGCAGGGTCAGCCCCCGCACCTCGAGCACCGGGTCGGTGAAGGTCCTCGCGGTCGCAGGACGCTGCGGGAAGACGTACTCGATCGAGCGGCCCGTCATCAGCCGGATCAGCTCCGGGGTCGGCGTGGTGCGCGCGTCCAGGCCGGTGGCGACCGTGGTGCCGTCCTTGAGCACGGTGATGCGGTCGCCGATCTGGCGGATCTCCTCGAGGCGGTGCGAGATGTAGACCACGGCGACCCCTTCGGCGGTGAGGTCTCGGATGACCCGGAACAGGTTCTCGACCTCTCCCTGGTCGAGCACCGCCGACGGCTCGTCCAGGACGAGGAGCCGGGTGTCCTGGGAGAGCGCCCGGGCCATGCTGACGATCTGCTGGGCCGCCGGGGAGAGGCGGCCGACCTCGCGGGTGGTGGGGATCTCGCCGTGTCCGAGGCGGTCGAGAAGGGCGGCAGCGGCGCGGTTGGTCTCGCCGCGCCGGCTCATCCCGGCCGACGACCGCTCGTGCCCGAGGAAGATGTTCTCCGCCACCGAGAGTCCCGGCACGAGGTCCAGCTCCTGGTAGATCGTGGAGATGCCGAGCCGCATCGCCGACTGGGGGGTCGGGAGGCCCACCGGGCGTCCCTCCCACCGGACCTCGCCCTCGTCCGGCTGGTAGCTCGCCGACAGGACCTTGATGAGGGTGGACTTGCCGGCACCGTTCTGGCCCAGCAGGCAGTGCACCTCTCCGGCGCGCACGTCGAGGTCCACGCCACCGAGCGCCAGCACGCCGGGGAACCGCTTGACGATGCCGCGCATCTCCAGCAGCGGAGTCGAGGACGGGGAGGTCACCGGTGAACTGTGACACGCACCACGGGCTTTTGTCGAGCAACATTCAAAAGTCTCTGGTCTAGTGGTGGAAGTCGTCGGTGTGCTTCACTCACCTCGTGCGCACGGGTGAGCTCTTCGACCTCCTCCGCGACGGAAGGCCATGGACGCGCGCCCAGCTCGCAGACGCCACCGGGCTGGCACGGTCCACGATCGCGGCGCGCATCGACACCCTCATCCGGCTCGGTCTCGTGGCGCCGTACGGCGGTGCCCGCTCCACCGGGGGCCGTCCCCCGGCGCTCTTCGCCCTCAACCCGACCGCCAAGCTCGTCGTGGGCGTCGACATCGGCGCCACCCACGCCCGGGCGGCGCTCACCGACCTCAACGGCTCGATCCTGGCGGAGGCGGACGCCCAGCTGAAGGTCGCCGACGGCCCGGACCGGGTGCTGACCTGGGTCGTCGACACCGTGCGCGAGCTGGTCACCTCCAGCAACCGTCCGCTCGCCGACCTCGCGGCCATCGGCATCGGGCTGCCGGGCCCGGTGGAGCACTCCACCGGGCGACCGATCAACCCGCCGATCATGCCTGGCTGGGACCGGTACGACGTGCCGGGCCACCTGCAGCAGGCCTACGCCCTGCCGGTCCTCGTGGACAACGACGTCAACATCATGGCGCTGGGCGAGCGACGCGCCCACCTGCGTGACGTCGACGACCTCGTCCTCATCAAGGTGGCGACGGGGATCGGTGCCGGGATCGTGTCGGGCGGGGTGCTGCAGCGCGGCGCCCAGGGCACCGCCGGCGACCTCGGGCACGTCCGTGTGCCGGGAGCCGACGACGTCCTGTGCCGCTGTGGCAACACCGGCTGCCTGGAGGCCGTGGCGGCCGGCCCCGCGCTCGCTGCCGCCGTGCGCGCGCAGGGCGAGGACGCCGAGACGGGAGGCGACGTCGTCGAGCTGGTCCGCGGCGGGAGCCTGGTCGCGATGTCGGTGGTGAGGCAGGCCGGCCGGGACATCGGCGAGGTGGTGGCGACGCTGACCAACCTGATCAACCCGTCCGTGGTGGTCATCGGCGGCCAGCTGGCCGGAGCGGGCGAGCACCTGCTCGCCGGGATCCGCGAGTCGGTCTACCAGCGCTCGTTGCCGCTGGCGACCGAGCACCTGCGCATCGTCACGTCACGGGCAGGCCGCGAGGCCGCTGTCCTGGGCGCCTCCGCCCTCGCGATCGAGCACGTCCTGTCCCCCGAGGCCGTCGAGGCGGCGAGCGAGGCCCTGCCCGCCTCCTGAGTCACGAGTCGGCGGGCGCCGCGCTCCCGTCGTCCCGGTCGCGGCTGACCAGCGCCACGAGCAGCCCCGCCAGCCCGCCGATGGCGGCCTCCGCGACCTCTGCGTCGCCCACCGTGGCGGGGTCGGTCCCCGGCACGTCGACGGGCGTCAGGTCGGCCCAGTCGCCCACGAGCCGCGCACCCAGCTGTTGCAGCCCGGCGCGCTGGTGCCGGGTCTCCTCGGTCACCCAGGGGGCGACGGCCAGCCCGATCGCGGGCTCGACGCCCTTGCGCCCGGCCAGCACCTGCTTGGTCAGCAGCCGCTTGCGGAGCTGGTGTCCTTGCGGGAAGGGCATCCCCGCCTCGTCGAGCAGCTCGTTGAGGCGCCGTACGGCGTTCGCCGACGCCGCGCCCAGCGACTCGTTGCGGGCGGGGGCTGACACCAGCCCCTCCAGCCCGGGGCCGGCGACCCGGGCGAACCGCTCCCAGAGCAGCTCGGGATCCCCGCCGGGTGGGGGCACGGTCACCACGCTGACCCGCTCGGGGCCGACCACGGCGGCCCACCGGCGGACGATGCGGACGAGGTCCTGCTGGATCCAGAACGCTCTCCCGGCGTCGGTGGCGGGCCGCCCGTCGCGCGTGCTCGGCCGGTCGGCCTCGACCCCGGCGAGGTAGTCGTGCCACTGCCAGCTGCGCCCGTTCTGCAGGGTCTCCTGCCACATGGCGGGGACGGACCGGTTGAGGTCACGGGCCGTCACCACGACGTCGACCGGCACGCCCACGGAGTCGACCAGCCGACGGGCCACCTCGGCCGGCGCGGGACCGAGCAGCTCGCTCGTCACGATGGACGTCCCGGCGTGCTCCCGGATCCCGCCGGCGTGCCGGTCCCACATGGGACCGCCGCCGCGGAGGAGCTGCTGGACGGCCAGGACCTGGCTGCGCCACTGCCGTCCGGGCACCCGCACACCGCGCTCGGCGAGGGTCTCGCGGTGCGAGAACAGGCGGGACTGGATGAAGGTGGTGCCGGACTTCATCGCCCCCACGTGCAGGACGAGGCGCTGACCCTCGGGACCCGGCATGCGCGCGATCCTATGCGCCGCCCCCGGTCGCCCGACGTCTGCGGCGGGGGGTCAGGGAGCCGCTCGGCCAAGGAGTGCGCGCACCAGCCCCTCCAGGCCGCCCAGCGCGGCGTCGAGGTGCTGCGCAGCGGGGACCGTGCCCGGATCCGTCCCGGGCACGGCCACCGGGCGCAGCGCCGCGAGGTCGCCCACGACGCTCACCCCGAGGTCGCGGACGCGCCCCACCATCCGGTCGGCCCGCGCGGGCAGCCACTCCGGCACCTCGAAGCCGACGGCCGGCTCGGCGTCCCGGCGGGCGGCGAGCACCTTCTTGGCCAGCTGGTGCTTCACCACGGCGGCGTAGTCGCCGTACTCGAGGTCCTCGACCAGCAGGTTCAGCCGCCGGAGCACCTCGGACGAGGCGGCTCCGAGGGAGGCGTTGTCGCGGTCCGGGGGGCCAACCCCCTCGGGGGCCACCCCGACGGCCTCGGCGAACCGGTGCCAGAGGAGGTCCTTCGGTGAGCCCGGGGGCGGCACGGTCACCAGGCACACTGCGGCCACGCCGACGGCGTCCGCCCAGCGGCGGCACATGGCACCCACCGCCTGCTCCCGCCAGAACGACCGCCCGAGCCCCTCGTCGGTGCGGACGGCCTCGACGTACTGGTCGAAGGTGAGGCTGCGGCCGTTCTTGAGGGACTCCTGCCACATCGCGGGGACCTGCCGGTTCAGGTCGCGGGCGGTGACGACCACGCGGACGGTGCCCGGCGGGAACGAGCCCACGACCCTCTCGACCTGCCCGGGCCGGGCGATGCCCAGCCACTCCATCGAGACGACCGCCGTACCGTCCCACGCCGCCGTCTTCCCCACGAGCCGCTGCCAGGCGCCGTCCGTCGGCTCCCGGGCGACGCGGGACCGGTTCAGCACGTCGGCGACGGCCGAGACCTGGTCACGCCACCGCTCGCCCGGGACGAGGACACCGCGCTCGGCCAGCAGAGCCCTGTGGGCGAACAGCAGGCCCTGAAGGTAGGACGTGCCCGACTTCATCGAGCCCACGTGCAGGACCACCCGCTGCGCCACCACTGCTCCTCCCTGTCGGAGGAAGCCTAGAGGTCAGCGCAGCTGGTACTCCTTGAGCATGCTGCGGCCGATGATCATCTTCTGGATGTCGGAGGTGCCCTCGCCGATCAGCATGAACGCCGCCTCGCGGTAGAGCCGCTCGATCTCGTACTCCTTGGAGTAGCCGTAGCCGCCGTGGATGCGGAACGACGCCTCGACGACCTCGTTGCAGTACTCGCTGGCGAGCATCTTGGCCATGCCGGCCTCGACGTCGTTGCGCTGGCCGGAGTCCTTCGTACGGGCCGCCCGGACCATCATCGTGTGCGCTGTCTCCACCTTGGTGGCCATCTCGGCGAGGCGGAACAGGATCGCCTGGTGCTGGGCGATGGGCTTGCCGAAGGTCTCGCGCTGCTGGGCGTAGGCCGCCCCGAGCTCGAAGGCGCGGTTGGCGATGCCGCAGGCGCGGGCGGCGACGTTCACGCGGCCGACCTCGACGCCGTCCATCATCTGGTAGAAGCCCTGGCCGGGCTCCCCGCCGAGGACCTGGTCGGCCGGGACCCGGTGGCCGTCGAACACCATCTCGGTGGTGTCGACGCCCTTGTAGCCCATCTTGTCGATCTTGCCGGGGATGGTGACCCCCTGGGCGGTCTCCCCGAAGCCGGTCTCCTTCTCCACCAGGAAGGTCGTCATGTTCTTGTAGACCGAGTCCGCACCCTCGTCGGTCTTGACCAGCACCGCGACGAGGTTCGACGTGCTGCCGTTGGTCAGCCACATCTTCTGGCCGGTGATGGCGTACGAGCCGTCCTCGGCCCTCGTCGCCTTGGTCGTGATGGCGGAGACGTCGGACCCCAGGGCCGGCTCGGACATCGAGAACGCGCCGCGGACCTCGCCCGTCGCCATCCTCGGCAGGTACTTCTGCTTCTGCTCCGGCGTGCCGTGCTTCATCAGCATGTAGGCCACGATGAAGTGGGTGTTGATGACGCCGGACACGCTCATCCAGCCGCGGGCGATCTCCTCGACGCACAGGGCGTACGTCAGCAGCGACTCACCGAGGCCGTCGTACTCCTCGGGGATCATCAGCCCGAAGATGCCGAGCTCCTTGAGCCCCTCGACGATCTCGGTGGGGTACTCGTCGGCGTGCTCGAGCTCCGTGGCGACCGGGATGATCTTCTCCTCGACGAACTGCCGGACCGCCTTGAGGATCTCGGTCTGGTCCTCGGTGAGGCCGTCGGTCTGGCAGAGACGAGGCATGCAGGGCTCCTGAGCGGGTCGCGAGGCGGTCGCTCGGGAGTCTAGTTACCGGTCGTTCACCTCGGCAGGGCGTCGGCCCGAGAGAGACGTCACACGTACGGACGTCCCGCCCGGAGCCCAGCAACCCCGCATCCAGGAGTGCCCGGTCCCGGCGATGCTCGGCGTCAGAAGTACTTGGCGAAGAACGCCTTGCCCTCGGTGAGCGCGGTGTAGCCCGTGCTCACCGTCGCCTCGGTCGGCCGGGTGACGATGCTCTCGCGGAGGTAGCGGTTGACGTCCATCCGCAGCCTGGGCGTCCCGGACGCGGAGGTGACGACCAGCGCCGTGGTCGGACGACCCTTCTCGCGCCACTTCGTCGTGCACTTCGTGCCGCACTTCTTCAGCCAGCTGCCGCGGTTGCCCACGAACGACTTCTGCAGCTTGACCTCGGCCTCGGTGAGCCGGGGGCTGCGGGTGACGACGTGCACCTTGACCCCGCGGTCCGCGGCCCGCGAGAGCGACCGCTGGATCAGCGGGTAGTCGAACTTGGCGGTGCCGAGCCAGACGTGCTCGCCCTTGGCGGCGTCGGCGACGGCCTGGTTGACGGCCTTGGCGACGGCGCGCTGCTCGGCGCGGGTGCCGACGGGGTTCGTGGCCACCCGGCTGACGGTGTTGGGGGCGTCGGCGGTCCATGACATGCCCGCGACGAGCGCGTCGTGATCGGAGTTGAGCTCCACGGGGTAGTGCACGTCGGCCGTCAGCTGCCCGCCGGCCACGAAGAGGTAGTCGATGATCGCGCCACCCTTGTCGTACGTCGGGAAGCGCGTGCCGAGGATGTCGTACGTCGGCACCATGCCCGCGGCGTCGAAGAGGTCCTTCGGGTAGCCGGAGCCGAGGTGGAACATGTTGAAGTCGCCACCCACGACGACCGGTCCGCTGTCGTCGAGCTGGCCGACGAGCTCGGTGAGCCGCTTGACCGACGGCCGACGCAGGTCGGCCCAGCCCTCGATGTTCGGGGCGATGTGGACGGAGACCAGTGACAGGACACGACCGTCGATGCCCTGCAGCGTCACCCAGTTGGCGTTGCGCCGACCGAGCTCGGTGGTCTTGCGCGGCGGGATGCCGCGCTTGTCGCTGATCATCCAGGTGCCCTGCGCGATCGGGGTCCACCGGTCGGTGCGCCAGGCGACCGGCGTGGGACCGGTGTACTGGCCCGGCGTGCGCCACATGGCGTACCCGGGCGGGGCGAGGAAGACGTCCTGCCGGAAGGCGACCTCGTTCCAGGTGATGAGGTCGGGCGACTGGGCGAAGACGGAGCGCGCGTCGGCCTGGAAGCCCTCGACGGACTGCGGCGACTCGACGTTGGCCTGGACCACGGTGAGGTCGCTGCCTGCCGTGCTGGGGTTCGGCACGGGGGTCGGCGGCGGCACCGGTGCCGGGGTGGGGGTCGGCGTGGGCGTCGGCGTCGGGGTGGGCGTCGGGGTCGGCGTGGGGGTCGTCGTGGTGGTGGTCGCCGTCGGCGACGGCGTCGTCGTGGTGGTGGTCGTCGTCGCACCCGCCATCACCAGGCCGGGCGAGCCCGGCGTGCCGGCACCCGCCGACCACGCCACGCCGAGCGCCACGGAGGTGGCGAGGGAGGTGGCGAGCAGGGAGGCGCTGACCGCACGTCCGGTCGCCCGTCGGCCGGCGCCCCGGCGCGGGTTGTCCTGGCGATACGCATCCACGATGAACGTTCCTCTCGAGTCTCTGCACAGGCGGCCGGGGCGTGCGTCGTACCTGGATCAGGCGCGCAGCCCCGGCGAGTCCCACCAATCACACCAGTAACACTGTGGATCGCAAAGCCCTTTGCGCCAACTACAGCGGTGTAATTCTCATTCGCCGATGGTGGCGACGCCTGAGACGTAGAAGTGGTCGCTGGTCTTGTTGGCGACCGACGACTGGTCCATCCAGTAGTCGCTCCAGCTCGACACCCCGACTCCGGCGACCCAGTCGACGGCCAGGTGGCCCGCCGGCGGACGGCACCCGTCGCCGTAGCTGCCGCCCTGCGGCGTGGTCATCCCGGCGGTGGCGACGACCCGGCAGAAGAACTCGGGACGGTCGTTCATGTCGCCGGTGAGCAGCACCGGGAGGCCGGTCGACGCGCGCAGCCGGCGCACCAGGGCCGAGGTGGTCGCGTGGGCACGGTGGCGCTCGCCCTGGGCCGCTCCGTCCCCGGGCGAGGTGTGGGTGTTGAGCACGTAGAGCTCGCGCCCCGTCTCCCGGTGGCGCAGACGCAGGATCGGCTGCGGTCGGACCCGGCCGACGAAGGTGACGTGGTAGACGTCGCCGGAGACGTACTCGAAGACGCCGGGGTCGTAGAGGATGGAGTTGTCGGTCTCCTTGTCTCCCCAGCCGAAGCCGGGGTAGGCCGCCATCCCGGTGATCGCGGTGAGCTGCCGCAGCTGGTCGGCCTGGAGCTCCTGGGTCCCGACGACGTCGGAGCCGTGCCGGCTGATGTAGCCGGCCGCGCGGGGGGTCCGGACCGATGCCGGCGGGTGCCCGGGGTGGGAGCCACCCCTGGCAGAGTGCTGGCTGCCCAGGACGTTGAACGTGGCGATCCGGACCGTGAACGGCGCCGTCCGCGCCTCACGACGGGCACGCCGCTCGGCCTTGCGTCGGGCCGCCTCCGCAGCCGCCTTCTCCGCCGCCCGCCGCGCCTCGATGCGGGCCTTCCTCGCCGCCGCGCGCAGGCGGGCCCGCTCCTCGATCGCCTCGCCGGCCCGCACGAGCGACGCCGCCTCGGCCCGCGCGACCGGTGAGTTGAGGACGTCGTACGACGCGGGCAGCCCGGTCGGGGCGGCCCCCGCGGCGGGGTGCTTCCAACGGGCGGCGGCCCGGACCGGCGTGGTCCAGGGCAGGTGGGCGCGAGCCGGCCTCCGGGCCTCGTCCGCGGGGCTCGACCGATCGCTGGCGGACACCGCCGCATCGGCACGTGCCGGGCGGATCGCTGCCGTGTCGGACCCGCGCTGGAACCACGCAAGCAAGGAGGCCGCGAGAGCGAGGGTCACGACAGCAGCGACCCAGGGGGCCCGAGGCCGGCGGGGTCGGACGGCGGCCCGATGACGCGAGCTCGGCATTGGTCGAAATTAGCACGGCGGGAAGGGGGGCCCGTCTTCGGCGTTGGCTACGATCCGCCGCATGCTCTTCACGGTCAGCACCGTCCTCGACACGCTCCCGAACGTCGAGCGCTGGGTGCGGGCCAACCGGGCGATGGGCGTCGACCACATGATCGTCTTCCTCGACGCGCCGCGGTCGCCCGGGCAGCCGGAGGTCCACGACTTCCTGGACCGTCGGCCCGAGGTGAGCGTCGTACGCACCGACGCGTCGTGGTGGGGCGGTGACCGACCGCGCGGCCTCAACGTCCGGCAGCGCATCAACGCCAACCTGGCCGCCCACGCCCTCGCCGGAGCGCCCGGCGGCGCCTGGCTCTTCCACCTCGACGGCGACGAGGTCTTCGCCGGTGACCCCGGGCTGCTCGCGGCACTCCCCGACGAGACCGCCACGGCGTGGCTGAGTCCGCTGGAGGCGGTCAGCACGTTCTCCCCGGCCGAGCACCCGACCCGGTTCAAGCGCCTGCTCGACGACGAGGACCTCGACCTGCTCCACGTCCTCGGCGTGATCGACCAGGCCACCAACCAGTCCTACTTCCACGGCCACGTCCTGGGGCGCTCGGGCATCCGGCCGGGATCGGGCCTGCGGCTCACGCTGCACGAGGCCGTCGACGCCGACGGGCAGGTCGCCGCCCGGGCGGAGGACCCGGCGCTCCGCGTCCTCCACTACGACTCGATCTCCGGCGAGGAGTTCGTCCGCAAGTGGCGCGCCATGCTCGCGGCCGGCCCGGTGAAGTACCGGCCCGACCGCGCCCCGACGGCGCGTGCCCTGCACGCCCTCATCGGCAAGGACCTGCCCCCGGAGACCGCCGACCGCTACCTGCGCCGCATCTACGACCGCACCACGGCCGACGACGTCGAGACGCTCGACGACCTCGGCCTGCTGGAGCGCGTCGACCCGGCCACCGCCGACCACGGCCCCAGCAGGGTCACCGACGACGTCCGGGCTCAGCTGGAGCGGTCGCTCGCAGAGCTCGCGGGCGCACCCAAGCGCGACTTCCACGCGGACAGGGCGCGCCGACCTGCGGCGACCCCGCGTCGCAGCACCGGGGTGCGGTCCGCGGTGTCCCGGCTGCGCGGCCACTGACCCCCGGGACCCTCCGCGCCGCCGGCACCTGCTGCGTCCCGCGAGCGCAGCTCCCGGACGTCGTGCAGGAGCCGCCCCACCAGCTCGACCGCCACCTCGGCCACCTCGCTGTCCGTGACGGACGCCGGCACCCGCCGGGGCGGCACCTCGTCGGGCACGAGCAGGCGCTGCACGTCGCCATGGACCACGAACTCCCCCGCCGTCAGCAGCTCGACCGCCCGCCGACCGCGCTCGCGGCAGTCCTCGACCTGGTCGGGCTCGGGCCAGAACTTCTCCCCCCCGCGCGGGACGAGCCGTTCGTCGGCGAGGAAGGTCCGGAGGTAGACCCCCTTGTCGAAGGCGCGCCGGAACGGGTGGTCCGACCGCTCGAGCGCGAGGTTCACGCGCCGCAGGGTCTCGGCCTCGACCACACCCATGGAGCTGTTGGGGAACGACTGCGAGAGGTCGAACCCGTCCGGGTCCACCCCGAGGACCGAGGCGAACCGGTGCCAGATCTCGTCCTGCGGCTGGGACGGGTCCAGCGGCAGGACGTGGATCCTGCCGGGCGGCACGACGGCGGCCCAGCGCTCCAGCACGAGCGACAGGTCGAGGGTCCGCCAGTTCCAGATCGCCTCCGGGCTCGGGGAGACCCGTCGGCCGTAGTCGGCCATCGGCCGGGTGGCGCCGTTCTTCAGGCTCTCCTGCCAGCTGGCCGTGAACAGGCCCAGCGGCTCCCGCGCCGTGACGACGACGTCCACCTCCGCCGGCGCGAGCGCGTCGACGAACCGCCGTACCTGCTCGGGGGTCGCGGCGGCCAGGAACTCGTGGCTGACCAGGCCCGCGCCGCTCGCGGCCGCCAGCTCGGCGCGGATCCGGGACAGGGAGGTGCGGTGCCGCTCCGGCTGGTCGGCGAGGTGCGGGTCCTCGCGCACCACCCGGGACGCCCACAGGTGGTCACGCCGCTCGGTGCCGGGTACGACGACGCCCTGGGCGCGCAGGGCGGGCCGGTTGCTCCACAGGATCGTCTGGAGGTACGACGTGGCCGTCTTCGGGAGCCCGATGTGGACGAAGACCCGCTCCACCGCCAAGGTCAGAGGCTCTCGTTGAAGCGCTCGATCGCGGCCTGCGTGCGAGCCTCGTCCCGGTCGGCCAGCGGGATCAGCAGCTCCTGGACCAGGTCGGCGATCTCGGCGAGGCGCAGGTGATGACGCCTCAGCTCGGCGACGTCGGCCTCGAGGTCCGCGATGCGCTGCTCCAGGGCCGCGGTTCCGGAGCTGCGGATCGGGTTCTTGAGCCTCACGAGGGCCACTCTCCCACGAGCCGCACGGCCGGGGCCGCCCCGGCACTCCGCTCCACCGTCTGCACCGTGACGTCGCGCGCTCCGGCGGCCCGCCACTGCGCGACCACGGTGTCGGGGTCGACGCTGCGGCGGGGGCGGTCGGTCGGCTCCTCGGCTCCCCCCGGGCGCAGCTCCGCCACGACGACCCCGCCCCGTCGGAGGGCCATCGAGCAGAACCGGGCGAACATCGCGCGGCCGTGGGCGTCGGTGGCGTCCAGGACGTGCCGGGCGAGCACCACGCGGGGGCGGGGCTGCGGGGCGTGACCGAGCCGGGCCCCCTCCCCCAGCACCGACCTGATCTGGGCCAGGCTCAGTGATCGCACCTCCAGGGGGAGCCCTTCGGCCTCGGCCAGGCCCACCGCCTGCTCGAGCGCACGCGGCACGAAGTCGTACGCCGTGACGCTCAGGCCCTGGCGGGCGAGCCAGACCGCGTCGCTCCCGCGACCCGCCCCGACGTCGAGCACCTCGGCCCCCCTCGCCCGGGCCTCGTCCGCCGCGACCCTGGCGAGCCGGGAGGGCCGGGCGCGCAGGTCCTTGTCGCGCCTGATCGCGAAGTGCCGCTCCCACTGGTTCTGGTCGGGGGTGAGGCCGCGGAACCAGTCGTTGAGGGCGCGAACGGTGCGACGGGGGGTGGTGAACACGAACGCAGGGTCCGGCACCTGCCAGCCGGCGCCGTACATCGCCTCCAGCATCTTCTCCGGCCGGGCGGGCACCGGCACGTCGACGCCCTCGAGCCGGGCGGTCCTCAGGGGGCGCAGCCACTCGGGCCGGAAGTCCACCCCGACCTCCCCCATGAGGTAGAGCCGGTCCTCGTCGAGAAAGCCTCCGAACACGTCGAGACCGCGGACGTGCCCGTCCCCCTCCCGCACCGCGACCCGGAAGGCGGCGCCGCTGTAGCGGTGCGTCTCGTAGCCCATCTCGTGCACCACGCGCTGCAGGCGGAACGACTCCCGGCACACGTCGACCGGGGTGGTGTGGTCACTGACGTAGGCGACGTCCGCGTCGGAGTCGTGGCCCAGGACCCGGCCCTCCCGCACGGCACCGAGGAGCGTGCCGTAGGCGACGAACGGCTCGACGCCGCCCTTCCGCAGGACCGTCAGCACCTCGACCGTGGCGGCCACCAGGCCGTCGATGTCGGTCTGGCTGCGCGTCCCGAAGGTCGGCACGAGCTTGCCGGACTTGTCCATCCCGAGCGTGGCGCCGTCGCGGTTGACCACGCGGATCTCGACGTCGGAGTCGCCGAAGCTCAGCGGGCCCGCCCAGAGCTCGTCGCCGCTCGCGGCGTCGCGCACCGACGCCTCGGTGCGACCGTCGAGGAACCGCTGGAGCGGGCGGGGCCACTCGGCATGGCGCCGGACGCCCAGCGCGCCGACGGGGGTCGTGTCGCGGCGCAGCCAGAGCGACCACACCCGCTGGTCACCGAAGAAGACGTTGACCGGCCGGTCCACCGTGCTCCACAGGCGCAGGCCGTCGGCGTCGACGCGTTCGACGCGCACCGACGAGCGCCAGGCCCGCCCGACCACCGGCGTCTCAGTGCTCCATCTGCGCATAGGGGTCGACGCCCTCGACGAGCTGGTCCTCGACCGTCATCAGCGTGTCCGGCGTGTGGATGGGCAGGTCCAGGGCACCCGGGGCACCCCGACGGGCCGCGACGGCCGCGGGGCCGGTGGCCAGCGTCTTGCCCGATGCGGTCCGCGGGGCGGAGCTGTGCGGGTAGTTGTGGAACCAGTAGTCGATGTAGCGGAAGTACTGCTTGACGTACTTCCTGCGCTGGTAGATCCCGAAGTTCTCGTCCGAGACCCTACCGGTGGCCGACCAGTTGCCGGAGCCGTTGACGACGACGTACGCGCCCGGGTTGCCGCCCACGTTGCCCTGGATCGCCAGGGCCTTGAGGTGGAAGTAGCGGTCGAACTCGCCGTCCCCATCGAAGTCCTGCACAAGGTGCTGCAGCGGCACCGGGCCGTTCGGGCCGGGGCCCCGCAGCAGCCGGGAGACCGACACGCCCATCACGGTGTAGCCGATCTTGACGTCGCAGCCCTGGTTCCAGAGGTCGCGGAGCCTGCTGGCGATGGCGTAGCCCCGCTCGTGCCGCATGACGTCGGGCGCCACCCGGATCCGGGTGACGCCGATGCGGGTGTTGGTGGCACCGGCGCAGGTGACGCCGTTCAGCGTGGTCAGCACGGGGTCGGAGCTGCCGGCGCCACTGAGCGGGAAGAACCCGATCGTGGTGAGGCCGCTGGGCGAGGTCCAGGCGGCGTACGGGCTCGCCAGGGGCTGGTCGAGGAGGGCCTGCTCGAACACGTCCACCGCGAACTGGTACTGCGCCGGGTTGTTGGTGGTGACGATGTCGTTCCACTGGTTGATCGCTGCCGCGGTGGTCAGGTTGTTGGAGCCCTGGATGAAGACGTGCTTGGCGCGGCCGGTCTTGCTGAACAGGAAGTACTTGCCGTGGGCCTCGCCACCGGCGCCCCGGCAGGAGCGTTGGCACAGCTTGGTGATGCTCTTGCGCCACTGCTGGCGGCCGGCGTTCTCGCGACGCACGCCGGCGACGAGGTCACGCCACCACGGGTTGTCGATCAGCTCGACGTTGACGTCGGCCATGATGACCTTGATCTTGACGCCCCGGGCCTGCGCGCGGAGCAGCGCGTTGACGCCGCCGGCGGACATGATGTTCCAGCTCATGATGCGGATCACCGAGCGCTTGGGGGCCTCGTCGATGGCGCGGAGGATCTTGCGGTTGATCGCGTGGGCGGCGGGGCCGGAGCCCACGGGGTTGTTGAACAGCACCCCGTTGCGGGGCTTCCAGCGTCGCGGCTTGCGCTCAGCAGTCGCCGAAACGGCCGTCGCGGCCGTTCCGGCGCCGATCACCGGGCCGGCGACGGAGGCGGACGGGGCGACGGCGGCAGCGGGCTGCGCGAGTGCGAGCACCAGCGCCACCACCAGGGCGGCCACGCCGCGCTGGACGTTCGTTGACACGGTTCCTCCACGAAGACGGTGACATCGGGCCGCAGGGGTCGAAGACCTCACCCGCGGCACCGGGCGACCGCTTCACCGTACCCGCGGTCCTTCAACAATCGCGATTCGGTGCGGTGGACCGTCCCGCCCAGCACGCCGTAGTAGTGGTCGGCGTGCACGACCATGCGCTGGCCCGACGAGCAGTCCAGGACCTGGCGGCGCACGAACGTCGCCGTTCCGCCCTCGCGCTCGTTGCACCCCTTGTAGGTGCGGGGCAGGCGCGCGCCGTCCTTCCACACGTCCTTGCAGTCCGGCGCGTCCGCGCCGGGCTCCGGCTCGGCCGTCTGGCTCGGGGTGGGCGACGCGGCGGTCGGGCTGGGCTCGGACGACTCCGAGGAGGAGGCACCAGTGCCGTCGTTCGAGGCCGTCGCACCGCCCGTCCCGCACCCGGCGAGCAGCAGCAGCCCGGCCAGCAGCGCGGCCAGCTCCATCCTCGCGAGACTCATGTCCACGAGCCTATCCGAGGCCGGGGCCGCTGGCGGCTACCTTTGCCGCATGAGCACCACGCCGACCCGTGTCTTCGCGGCCCGGCTCGTCGGTCTGCCCATCTTCGACCCGCAGGGCGACCAGGTCGCCAAGGTGCGTGACCTCGTGGTGGCGCTGCGGGCCGAGACGAGCCAGCCGCGCGTCCTCGGCATGGTCGCCGAGGTGTTCGGCCGGCGCCGGATCTTCGTGCCGATGACGCGCGTCACCGCGATCGACGCCGGCCAGGTCCGCACGACCGGACTGCTCAACATGCGCCGCTTCGAGCAGCGCTCGACCGAGACCCTCGTGGTCGGGCAGATGCTCGACCGCACCGTCACGATCCGCGACACAGGCATCACAGGGACCGTCTACGACGTCGGCCTCGAGCAGGCCCGCAACCGCGACTGGGTGGTCTCGCGCGTGGCGATCCAGGAGCCCGGCAAGGGGTTCCGCCGCAAGGGCCAGACGCACGTCGTCGAGTGGCGCGACGTGACCGGCCTCGCCGCCCCCGAGGAGACCCAGGGGGCCACCCACCTCGTCCACGCGCTGAACGAGATGCGTCCCGCCGACGCGGCCAACATGATCCACGACCTGCCGATCGAGCGGCGCACAGCAGTCATCGCCGCACTCGACGACGAGCGCCTCGCCGACGTGCTCGAGGAGCTGTCGGAGGAGGACCAGGTCGACATCCTCAGCAACCTCGACTCCGAGCGCGCCGCCGACGTGCTGGAGGAGATGTCGCCCGACGACGCCGCCGACCTGATCGCCGAGCTCTCCTCCGAGACGGCCGAGACCCTGCTCCGGCTGATGGAGCCCGGGGAGGCGGAGGACCTGCGGCGGCTGATGGCGTACGTCGAGAACACCGCCGGCGCCATGATGACCTCCGAGCCGGTCATCCTGGGCCCGGACGCGACCGTCGCCGACGCGCTGGCGCACGTCCGCAACCCCGAGCTGACCCCCGCCGAGGCGGCCCTGGTCTACGTCTGCCGGCCGCCGCTGGAGACGCCGACGGGGCGGTTCCTCGGCGTCGCCCACATCCAGCGCCTGCTGCGCGAGCCCCCGTCGACGCTGGTCGCCGGCGCCCTCGACGACTCCATGGACCCGTTGCGGCCGAGCGCGACGATCGACGAGGTGGCCGCGCACCTGGCGACGTACAACCTGGTCGCCGCTCCCGTCGTCGACGAGGACGGCCGCCTCGCCGGCGCCGTGACCGTCGACGACCTGCTGGACCACATGCTGCCCGAGGGCTGGCGTGACCGGGCGGTGCGCCGTGGCTGACCGCACCACCCCCCGCGCGCGCCTCGACACGCCTCGCGAGCTCCGGCGCCCACTCGTCCGGCGCCCGGCGTACGACTCCGACACCTTCGGGGTCTTCGCCGAGCAGTTCGCCCGCTTCATGGGGACGGCGAAGTTCCTCATGTACATGACGCTCTTCGTGATCGTGTGGGTGACGGTCAACGTGCTCGCCCCCGGCGACCTGAAGTGGGACGAGTACCCCTTCATCTTCCTCACCCTGATGCTGAGCCTCCAGGCGTCGTACGCCGCCCCGCTGATCCTGCTGGCGCAGAACCGGCAGGAGGCGCGCGACCGGGTGATCTACGAGCAGGACCGGCAGGCCGACGTCCGGGCGCACGCCGACATGGAGTTCCTCGCCCGCGAGGTGGCCTCGCTGCGGATGTCGATCGGCGAGGCCGCCACCCGCGACTTCGTCCGGTCCGAGCTGCGTGCGCTGCTCCAGGAGCTCGACGAGCGTGCCGGTTCTCACGCCGCCGAGGACGATCCGGACCGCCGCACCACCTAGACTCGTTCATCATGAGCATCCCGAGCACCGAGCAGGTCCGGACCGCGTTGGCGACGGTCGACGACCCCGAGATCAAGCGCCCCATCACCGAGCTCGGCATGGTCGACTCGGTGGCGGTCTCCGACACCGGTCTCGTCTCCGTGCACGTGCTCCTCACGGTCTCCGGGTGCCCGCTGAAGGACACCATCAACCGCGACGTCACCGCCGCCGTCTCCGCGGTCGAGGGCGTGACCGGCGTGGACCTCACGCTCGGCGTGATGAGCACGGAGCAGCGCGCCCAGCTCAAGGACATCCTCAGCGACGGGCGGGCCCAGCGCGAGATCCCGTTCGCCCAGCCGGGCTCGCTGACGAAGGTCTACGCCATCGCCAGCGGCAAGGGCGGCGTCGGCAAGTCCTCGGTCACGGTCAACCTCGCGCTGGCGATGGCCGCCTCGGGGCTCCGGGTCGGCATCGTCGACGCCGACATCTACGGCCACTCCGTGCCGGCCATGCTCGGCATCGCCGACTCCCGGCCGACCCAGGTCGACGACCTGATCATGCCCGTCCCCACGCCCAGCGGCGTCTCCGTGATCTCCATCGGCATGCTGAAGCCCCGGCGGGACCAGGTCGTCGCCTGGCGCGGCCCCATGCTCGACCGGGCGTTGGTCCAGATGCTGGCCGACGTCTACTGGGGCGACCTCGACGCCTTGCTGCTCGACCTCCCGCCCGGCACCGGGGACGTCGCCATCTCGCTCGGCCAGCACCTCCCCAGCGCGGAGGTCGTGGTGGTCACGACGCCCCAGGAGGCCGCGGCGGAGGTGGCCGAGCGCGCCGGCACGATGGCGTCGATGATGCACCAGCGCGTGGTCGGCGTCGTCGAGAACATGAGCTGGCTCCCGTGTCCCCACTGCCCCGCGGAGGACGACCACCGCCTCGAGGTGTTCGGCACCGGCGGCGGCCAGCGCGTCGCGCAGACGCTGTCGGAGCGGTTCGGGTACGACGTCCCGCTCCTGGGACGCATCCCGCTGGACATGGACCTCCGCGAGGGCGGCGACGTCGGCAAGCCGATCGTCGAGGCGTCCCCGTCGGCCCCGGCCGCGCGCGAGCTGACGCAGGTCGCGCGGACCCTCTCCGGTCGCGGCCGCGGCCTGGCCGGCATGCAGCTCGGCCTCACGCCCTCCGGCAGGCTCTGACCCGTGTGGGACGTCGGCCTGGCCGAGATCGCGGTCATCCTCGTCGTGGCCATGATCGCCCTGGGTCCGGACCGCCTGCCCGACGTGGCCCGGCAGGCGGCCAAGTTCCTGCACAAGGCCCGCATCATGGCCCACAACGCCCGCGACGAGCTGCGCACGGAGCTCGGCCCGGACTACGCCGACCTCGAGCTGCGCGACCTCGACCCGCGCTCGATCGTGCGCAAGCACATCACCGAGGCCATGGAGGAGGCCAGCCGCGCGGAGGCGAGCAAGCCCACGCTCCCGGCGGGCCAGGTGCCGCCGTACGACGTCGAGGCGACCTGACCTGAGCTCCGCCGTCTCCATCCCCTCCGGACGCGCGGCGCGTCACGCCCGGCGGTCCTGGACGGCGACGATCGCCGCGTAGGGCACCAGCTGGAGGTCCCCGGACGCCGTCCGGACCTCGGTGAAGTCCTGACCGACACGTTCCACCTCCGCCTCCAGACGGCCCGAGCCCACGAGGTGCACCAGGCAGCTCACCCGGGCGTCGGCCAGCCGACGCAGGGCCGAGCCCAGGCCCAGGCGGTGGACCGGTGACCACGCGACCTCCGGCACCGACCGGGGCGAGGCAGCGTGGACCGCCTCGACGTGGCGCAGCGGCACCACCCAGTCAGCCGACGGCGCCTCGAGCAGGCACCAGTCCTGACCCATCCGCTGCAGCTCTCCCACCACGCGGCCGGGGCCCGGCAGGTCCAGGGCCACGGACGACCCGACGCTGGCCATCAGCCGACTGGCCAGGGTCACGGCGGTGTACTCGGCCCGGGCGCGGTCGGCCAGCTCGGCCTCGCGGTCGGCCTCCCACAGCGCGCCGGCCTGTCCCTCGAGGTCGTCGAACAACGCGAACAGCTCGTGCTCCCAGCCCATGACCGGACCCTAGCCCGCTCGCCGCACCTGTGGAGACGCGGTTGACACCACACGCACCCTTTCGTTGAATGAAGCAAACAGACGCAAACGGAAGGTTGTCATGACTCGGGGGACATCGCCGTCACCAGCGCGCGTGGCATGCGTCTGGTCCGCGGTCACCGTTGCGGCCGGAGTCGCCGCCTGGCTGGCCGCGCCCCTGGTGGAGCCGGCGGCCTGGGACACGCGCGCCTCCTTCGCCGACCTGCTCGTGCGGGTCAGCGGACTGGTGCTCGGAGGCGCCCTGACCTGGCTCTGGGTCGTCACGACCCTGACCGTCGGTCAGCTGCTCCTGGGAGCGACGCCCTCCGACGCCGGGACGACCCGGCGCCTGGTGCTGCTGGCGTGCGGGGCCGCCCTCGCCGCGGGGGTCACCCAGCCCGCGTCCGCCACGGAGGGCGCGGACGTCCTCGAGGGGCTGCGACTGCCGGAGCGCGCCGTGGCGGTGCCGGCCGCTCCACCGCCGGCCGCCCCACGGTCCGTCGGTCCTGCGCCTGCCGTGCCACCACCGGTCGAGAGCTCCTCGCCGGCCGGCGGGTCAGGGCGGCCGCGCCTCCACGTCGTACGACCCGGGGAGTCGCTGTGGTCGATCGCGGCCGCGACGGCACCCGCCGAGGAGGACGTCGACGCCCGGTGGCGCGCCATCTGGGTCGCGAACCGCGCCGTCGTCGGCACGGACCCGGACCTGATCCTGCCGGGTCAGCGACTCCGGATCCCTGCCCAGGAGCCGGCCCACTCCACCACCCACGACTCCGCCACCCACGACTCCACCACCCACGACTTCACCCAGGACTCCACCCAGGACCCGGGCGAGAACACCGACGAGACAGGAGACCGGCCATGACCGACCAGCGCATCTCGGGCGCGAGCATCATCGCGCTCCCGTCCGCCGCCCAGCAGACACCCCTCACGAGCGTGCAGGGCTCCCTGGCGCTCGACCTGACCCCTCGGGTCGAACCACCGCGGCCTCGGCTGCGCGCCGCCACCGCCTGCGACCTGGTCCCTGCCGAGCGGCTGCAGCGCGAGAGGGTCGACGCGTTCGTCCACCGCTGTCTCCAGGCCCTCACCGAGATCGCTGCCGGCGACCGGCCCGTCACCCAGGTGCTGCGGCACTGCGTGCCCGAGGTCTACGCCGACCTGGGGACACGTGCGGCGCAGGTGCGGGCGGCGGCGGGCTCGGCCCCCGGGGCCGGCCGCGGCCACCATCTCGCGCGCCCCGTGGTCCGCAGCGTCCGGACGTCCCTGGTGAGGGTGGACGCGCTGGAGGCGAGTGCGCACGTGCGCTACGGCCGACGTTCCCGAGCGGTCGCCGCTCGCTTCGAGGTGGTCCGGGGTCGGTGGCAGTGTGTCGCCCTGCAGTGGGGGTGACCCGCAGCGGGACTGAGCGCAGCGGGGCAGAGCAGGAGCAGGCACGAGCGTGGGGCCCGGGATGCCCGGGCCCCACGTCCAGCAGCGTCCTGTCAGCCGACGACGGCCTGTCCGCTCGCGCCGCCAGGCGCGCCGTGGCACCGCTTGAACTTCTGACCCGAGCCGCAGGGGCACAGCGTGTTGCGCCCGACCCCGGCGAACGGGTCGTCGGACTGCGCCGCGTCGGGGCGCACCTCCGCCTCGCCGTCCTCGGCGGGAGCGCTGTAGGCCAGGTTCTGCGGGCGCCTCGGACGCTCGAGGCCCTTGGCCCGGATCTGGGGGGCCGGGGCCGACTCGGGCTGAGGGGCCCGCGCCTGGGGCGCCCGCGCCTGAGCCTGGGCGAAGTCGATCTGGGGCGTCTGCGCGGAGAGCTGGGGCGCGGGCTCGGCGACCTGCTCGACGCCGTACGGCTCGTCCTCAGGCTCCTGGGCCAGCTCGACCTGGATGTTGAAGAGGAAGCCGACCGACTCCTCCTTGATCCCGTCCATCATGCCGGCGAACATGTCGAAGCCCTCGCGCTGGTACTCCACGAGCGGGTCGCGCTGGGAGTAGGCCCGCAGGCCGATGCCCTCGCGCAGGTAGTCCATCTCGTAGAGGTGCTCGCGCCACTTGCGGTCGAGCACCGAGAGGATCACGCGCCGCTCGAGCTCGCGCATGACCTCGTCGCCGAGCTCGGCCTCGCGCCGGTCGTACGCCGCCTGGGCGTCGGCCTTGAGCTTCTCGATCATCGCCTCACGGCTCAGCCGCTCGATCCCGCCGGCCTCCTCGATGAGCTGCTCCTGGGTGACGCCCATGGGGTAGAGCTGCCCGAGCGCGGTGAAGAGCGCGTCGAGGTCCCAGTCCTCCGCGTAGTCCTGGGTCGCCCCGGTGACGTAGCCCGAGATGACGTCGTCGACGAAGCCGCGGATCTGCTCCTCGAGGTCGGCGCCCTCGAGGACCCGGCGGCGCTCGGCGTAGATGACCTCGCGCTGGCGGCTCATCACGTCGTCGTACTTGAGGACGTTCTTGCGGGACTCGAAGTTCTGCGACTCGATGTTGCCCTGCGCGCTCGCGATGGCGTTGCCGACCCGCTTGGCATCGATCGGGACGTCGTCGGGGACCTTGAGCACCTGGAGGATGCGGTCGACCCACTCGGACTTGAACAGCCGCATCATCTCGTCCTCGAGGGAGAGGTAGAAGCGGGACTCCCCCGGGTCGCCCTGACGGCCGGAGCGACCGCGGAGCTGGTTGTCGATGCGGCGGGACTCGTGACGCTCGGTGCCGACGACGTAGAGGCCGCCCAGCTCCTTGACCTCGTCGTGCTCGGCGGCGACCTGCGCCTTGATCTTCTCCACCATGGCGGGCCAGGCGGCGTCGTAGGCGTCCGGGTCCTCCACGGGGTCGAGACCCTGCCTGCGCAGCTCCTGGTCGGCGAGGAAGTCGACGGACCCGCCCAGCATGATGTCGGTGCCTCGACCGGCCATGTTCGTCGCCACCGTGACGGCGCCCTTGTGACCCGCGAGCGCGACGACCTTGGCCTCGTCGGCGTGCTGCTTGGCGTTGAGGACGGTGTGGGCGATGCCGCGCTTCCTCAGCTTGTCGGAGAGGTGCTGGGACTTGGCCACCGACACCGTGCCGACCAGGATCGGCTGGCCCTTGGCGTGCCGCTCGGCGATGTCCTCCACGACGGCGTCGTACTTGGCCTCCTCGGTGCGGTAGACGAGGTCGGTGTTGTCGACGCGCTGCATCGGCTTGTTCGTCGGGATCGGGACGACGCCGAGGCCGTAGATCTTGTCGAACTCCGAGGCCTCGGTCATGGCCGTGCCGGTCATGCCCGAGAGCTTGTCGTAGAGGCGGAAGTAGTTCTGGAGGGTGATCGTGGCGAGGGTCTGGTACTCCTCGCGGACGGTCACGCCCTCCTTGGCCTCGATCGCCTGGTGGAGCCCGTCGTTGTAGCGGCGACCGGCCAGGATGCGCCCGGTGTGCTCGTCGACGATGAGGACCTCGCCGTCGAGGACGACGTACTCCTTGTCGTTGCGGAACAGCTCCTTGGCCTTGATGGAGCTGTTGAGGAACGAGATCAGCGGGGTGTTGACCGAGTCGTAGAGGTTGTCGATCCCGAGGTGGTCCTCGACCTTGGTGATGCCGGGCTCGAGCACCGAGATGGTGCGCTTCTTCTCGTCGACCTCGTAGTCCACGTCCTTGACGAGGGACTGCGCGATCTGGGCGAACTCGGCGTACCACTTCACCTCGTCCTGGGTGGGACCGCTGATGATGAGCGGGGTGCGCGCCTCGTCGATGAGGATGGAGTCGACCTCGTCGACGATCGCGAAGTTGTGACCGCGCTGGACGCAGTCCTCGACCGAGTCGGCCATGTTGTCGCGGAGGTAGTCGAACCCGAGCTCGTTGTTGGTGCCGTAGGTGATGTCGCAGGCGTAGGCCGCCCGACGCTCCGCCGGCCGCATCGACGGCATGATCACGCCGACGGTCAGGCCCAGGAAGTGGTGGACGCGGCCCATCATGTCGGACTGGTACTTCGCGAGGTAGTCGTTGACGGTGACGACGTGGACACCCTTGCCCTCGAGGGCGTTGAGGTACGACGGCAGCACGGCGACGAGGGTCTTGCCCTCACCGGTCTTCATCTCGGCGATGTTGCCGAGGTGGAGGGCGGCGGCGCCCATGACCTGCACGTCGAACGGGCGCAGGCCCAGCACCCGGTTGGCCGCCTCGCGCACCGTGGCGAACGCCTCGGGGAGGATGTCGTCGAGGGTCTCGCCACCCTCGAGGCGCTTGCGGAACTCGTCGGTCATCCCCCGCAGCTCGTCGTCGCTCATGGCGACGAAGTCGTCCTCGATCGCGTTGACGGCCTGGGAGATGGTCTCCAGCTGGCGCAGGATCTTGCCCTCGCCGATGCGGAGCAGCTTGTCGATGATGGCAGGCACGGGTGTGGGACTCCTCAGGAGACTCCGGGTGTACGACGCGTCGCGGGTCGGGCGCTGCGACGCTGGGCGTCAGCAACTCTACCCAGGGCGCCCAGTGGGCACGGATTCGGCGACCGTCAGGCCTGGGTCAGCGCGGCGGCGAGCGCGGGCGCGAGGTCTCCGCGCGGAACGACGACCACGTCGTCGAGGTCGAGCCAGCCTGCGAGGCGGCGGAGCTCCGTGGCCAGCTCGGCGGCCGTCCCCGGCGGGGCCGCCTCCTCGGCGAAGGACCCCTGCACCAGGAGCACCCTCGCGGCCCGGTCGGCCTTGAGGTCCACGCGGGCGACCAGCCGGTCCCCGAGCAGGAACGGCAGGACGTAGTAGCCGTGGACCCGCTCGGCGGCCGGGACGTAGATCTCGATCCGGTAGTGGAAGCCGAAGAGGGCCTCGGCCCGCGCCCGCTCCCACACGACGGGGTCGAACGGGCTCAGCAGGGTGCGCGCGTCGACCGCCCGCGGGAGCCGGGCACCACGGTGGAGGTAGGCCGGTCGGCCCCACCCGCGCACGCGCACCGGGACGAGCTCGCCGTCCTCGACGAGCTGCTCGATGGCGACCTTCGCGCTGGGCTTGCCGGGCGCTGGCTGGAGGCGGAGGCGGTAGTGGTCGGCGAGGCACGCGGCGGAGCCCACGCCGTGGGACCGGGCCGCGCGTCGGACGAGCTCGGTGACCGCCTCCTGCGGGGACGGGGTGGGCGCCTCGAGCACGGCGGTGGGCAGCACCCGCTCGGGGAGGTCGTAGACCACCTCGAACTGGCGGGTGCGGCCGGCGATCGCCACGTCGCCCACGAGGAACAGGTAGTCGAGGACCTTGCGGGCCTCCGACCAGTTCCAGCCCCAGTGCTCGCGCGAGCGGGGGCCGCTGAACTCCGCGTCGAGGTCGCGGGCCGTCACCGGGCCGCGCTCGCGCACGGCGGCGAGGACGCGGGGTTCGAGCGCGGGGTCGGCGGCGGCGAACCCCCACTTCCCCCGCTCGGAACGGTAGTGCTCCATCCGGTGGCGCATCAGGGGCCACAGCTCCACGGGCATGAACGCCTGGACGTGCGCCCAGTACTCCACCAGCCGCCGGGGCCGCCGCTCGGACGCGCGGCGGAGCAGGTCGGTGTCGTAGGGACCCATGCGGGAGTAGAGCGGCATGTAGTGCGCCCGCTGCAGGACGTTGACGGAGTCGACCTGGAGGACGCCGGTCCGCGCGACCGTGCGGTCGAGCGTGCGCATCGAGGGCTCGCGGTGGGCGCGGTCGCAGAAACCCTGGGCGGCCAGCGCGATCCGGCGCGCCTGCAGCAGCGTCAGCTCGTCCACGGGCCCGACTCAACCACGCGGCACTGACACCGCGGCCGTGAGGCTGACCGGGTCTCGATCAGGGGAGGTCGAGCAGCTTCTCGCGCATGGCGTACATGACCGCCTCCATGCGGGAGTGGAGCTGCAGCTTCTCCAGGATGTTGCGCACGTGGTTCTTGACCGTGTTCTCCGAGATGAAGAGCTCCTTGGCCACCTCGCGGTTGTTGAGCCCCTTGGCGACGAGCCGCAGCACCTCGAGCTCGCGGTCGGTCAGGCGCAGCGCGGGGCCGGTCTCGCGGTCGGGCTTGGACATCTGCTTGAACTCGTCGATCAGCTTGACCGCCATCGACGGGCTGATCAGCGACTGACCCTCGTTGACGACCCGGATGGCCTGGGCGACCTCCTCGATGGAGGAGTCCTTGAGGAGGTAGCCGGCGGCGCCGTTCTTGACGGACTCGTAGAGGTCGGCCTCCTCGTCGGAGACGGTCAGCATGATGATCTTCGTGGTCGGCACGGCCTCCTTGATGGCGCGGCACGCCTCGACCCCGGTCCGCCGCGGCATCCGTACGTCGAGGAGGACGACGTCGGGCGCGGTGCTCACGGCCAGGTCGGTCGCCCCGACCCCGTCGGCCGCCTCGCCGACGACCTCGATGTCGCTGTCGTCCCCGAGGAGCATGATGAGGCCCCGCCGGAACAGCTCGTGGTCGTCGACCACCAGGACGCGGACGGGTTCGGTTCCTGTTGCCTCGGTCACGTGGGCATCATGTCACGCCCACGCGACCGAGGAGCCGGATCCCCGCAAGGACCCGGTCAGGACTCCAGCTCGAGCGAGATCACGCCGTAGTCGTAGCCCCGCCGTCGATAGACGACCGACGGGCGCTCGCTCTCCTTGTCCACGAAGAGGTAGAAGTCGTGGCCGACGAGCTCCATCTCGTAGAGCGCCTGGTCCAGCGTCATCGGCGAGGCGGGGTGGGACTTCTCCCGCACCACCAGGGGACCGTCCCCGGTCACCGTGATCGGCCCGACCTGGCGCTCGGTGACCGATTCCTCCTCCGCCTCGACACCCTCGGCGAGCGGCTCGATGCCCGCCATCGCCTGACCGACGGAGACGGGTGCGTGCCGGCCGCGGTGGACCCGCCGGCGGTCCGCAGCCCGGCGCATCTGCGCCTGCATCTTGTCCAGGGCGAGGTCGAGGGCGCCCATCTTGTCCTCGGCGGCCGCTTCGGCGCGGATCACCGGGCCCTTGGAGAACGCCGTGAGCTCCACGCGGATGGCTCGGTCGTGCTGACGTGGGTTCCTCTCCTGCTCCACCTCCACCTGGATGCGCATGATCCGGTGATCATGCTTCTCCAGTCGGGTGAGCTTCTCGGACACGTGCTCGCGGAACCGGTCCGACACCTCGCAGTGCCGACCCGTGACCACAACCTCCATGTGAACCTCCTCAGCTGTCGATCGGCCGCACCCCTGGATCGAGCCACGCACTCATGGACGTGGTCGGGGTGGATGGAGCCCGCCCGGCCGACCTGGTCTTCGACCCCACAACCGCCTGCTGAGGCTTCCGCGACTTCTCCGTCACTACCGGCCTTCTCCCGGCGGGACCGACGCATCTGACGTCGGCGCCGAGGCAGGACTTACCTCTAAGCCGCACCGTGATCACCCGTGCA
>CADCUM010000084.1 GCA_902805885.1 uncultured Nocardioides sp.
AAGTAGGGCGTCGGGGTGCGAGAATCCAGGTCATGATAAGAGACTTCGACAGCCGGTACAGGGCGGTCAGCAGCCGCGACGAGCGTTTCGACGGGTGGTTCATCGTCGCGGTGACATCTACGGGGATCTACTGCCGCCCGAGCTGCCCGGCCGTGACGCCCAAAAGGGCGAACGTGCGTTTCTACCCGACCGCGGGGGCGGCCCAGTACGCCGGTTTTCGGGCGTGCAAGCGTTGTCTGCCCGACGCGGTGCCAGGCTCCCCCGAGTGGGACGTGCGGGCGGACGTCGCGGGCCGGGCGATGCGCCTGATCTCCGACGGCGTCGTGGACCGGGAGGGCGTCTCCGGCCTCGCCCGTCGCCTGGGCTACACCGGGCGCCACCTGCACCGCCTCCTCGTCGCCGAACTCGGCGCGGGCCCGCTCGCCCTGGCCCGTACCCGGCGGGCCCACACCGCGAGGTTGCTGCTCGAAGCCACGAACCTGCCCGTCACCGGGGTGGCCTTCGCGGCCGGCTTCTCGAGCATCCGCCAGTTCAACGACACCGTGCGGGAGGTGTACGCCTCGAGTCCCACCGAGCTCCGGGGACGGCGCGGCGGTCCCCGGACGCCGCTCGGCAGCGTCACGATCCGGCTCGCGGTGCGCACGCCGTTCGCGGGCGAGCGCCTGCTCGACTTCCTGGCCTACCACCTGGTGCCGGGCGTGGAGGTGGCCGGACCGGGGTGGTACGCCCGCACGCTGGACCTGCCGCACGGGCCCGGCACGGTGCGGCTCCGCCTCCGTGACGAACCGGCGGTCGGCGAGACAGCGTTCGTCGTGGGGGAGTTCGCCCTCGACGACCTCCGGGACACCTCCGCCGCCGTGGAGCGGGTCCGGCGACTCCTGGACGCCGACTGCGACCCCGTGGCCGTCGACGACCATCTCTCGGCGGACCCGGTGCTCGGGGGCCTGGTGCGGGCGACCCCGGGGCTCCGGGTGCCCGGGCAGGTCGACGGCGACGAGACCGCCGTGCGCACCGTGGTGGGGCAGCAGGTCAGCGTGGCCGGCGCGCGTACCGTCGCGGGTCGGATCGTCGCCGCCCACGGTCGTCGCGTTCACTCCGACATCTCCGGCCTGACCCACCTCTTCCCCGACGCCGCCACCCTCGCCCGCGTCGACCCGGAGGAGCTGCCGATGCCGCGGGCTCGTGGCCGCGCACTGGTCGGACTCGCTGGTGCCCTCGACTCCGGCGACATCGCTCTCGACCGCGGGCCGGACCGCGACGACGTCAGGCGCACCCTGCTCCTGCTGCCCGGCATCGGATCGTGGACGGCCGACTACGTCGCCATGAGGGCGCTGGGCCACCCGGACGTCTTCCTGCCCACCGATCTCGCCGTACGCAACGTGCTGGCCACGCTCGGCGCGGGTGCGGTCGGTCCCGCAGCCGTCGAAGGCTGGAGGCCGTGGCGGTCCTACGCCCTCATGCACCTGTGGAACACCCTGATGCCCGAGACCCCTGCTCCGAAGGACGACTGACATGTGGACCGTGCTGCCCTCACCCATCGGCGACCTGCGGATCATCGAGCGGGACGCACAGATCAGTGCGATCGAGTTCTCCCCGTTCCGGCCACCGGCCGACGGCCGTCCGCTCGGTGCCGAGGACGGGGCTCACCCGGTGCTGGTCGAGGCCGTACGCCAGCTCCGCGCCTACTTCGCGGGAGACCTCACCGAGTTCGACGTGCCACTGGCCCCCCGCGGCACGGACTTCCAGCAGCGGGTGTGGACGCAGCTGAGCACCATCGGCTACGGCCACACCGCGTCGTACGGCGAGATCGCCGGTCGGCTCGGGATGACCAACGCCGCCAGCCGGGCCGTCGGCCTGGCCAATGGGCGCAACCCGATCCCGATCGTGATCCCGTGCCACCGCGTCATCGGGGCCAACGGCACCTTGACCGGGTATGCCGGCGGCATCCAGCGGAAGCAGACATTGCTGGAGCTGGAGCAGGACGCGCTGTTCTGAGCGGTCACGCCGGGGGGGACGGCCTGAGGACACCGCCGACGGCCGCTCCGAGCGCCGCCGGAGCGAGGACCAGGCTCCCGGTGAGGGCGATCAGCGCGAGATCGGCACGCACCCGTTCCACGACCGAGATGCTCGCGTCCGACTCGACGACGGCGAGGACGACCAACCAGCCGACAGCAACGACCGCCGCGACTGCCGCCCAGCTGACGACCGTCGCCGCGCTCCCACGCCTCCGCGCGTCGAGGGCCGCCCAGGCGAAGGACACGAGCGCGAGTCCGGCGAAGGCGATGAGACCGGCGCCGATGTTGGCGCCGCCACCGTCGTCGGGGAACAGCCAGGGCAGCGCGGCGTAGTAGCCGGCGAGGCCGGCACCGATCGTGACGACGCGGATGAGGACGGGGATGGCGAAGGGCATCGTCCCAGTCCAGCCTCGATCACGGACCGGCACCAGCGCACGCATGCTCAGAGCAGCTGGTGCGCCCGCCTCTAGACCTCGCTGCTCCGGTCGTTGTCGGCCGGGATCGCGTTGGGACCGGGCTCACCCGCCTCGGGTCGTCCGGACTCTCCCTCGGGGGCGCCGGCGGTGGCGTCGCCCGGGCTGATCGCGTCGGGCTCGCCACCCATGCCGGACACCTCCGACACCTGCCCCTCGACGGGCGAGTCGTCCGTGCCGTGCTGGTCGTTGTCGCTGCTCATCGTCACTCCTCGTGGTGGGCGGATCTTCGACCGTACCCACGTGGTGGTCGGCGCATCCGCGCGTCGGTCGGTGCCTCAGTCGGCGGCGGCGCGACGCAAGGACTCCGAGAGGCGCTCGGCGGCGGCCAGGACCGCCGGGGCGTGCATCCGGCCAGGCTGGCGCGACAGGCGCTCGAGCGGACCGGAGACGGAGACCGCGGCGATGATCTTGCCGCCGGGCGAACGCACCGGGGCCGAGACCGACGCCACGCCCTGTTCGCGCTCACCGATGGACTGCGCCCAGCCGCGACGTCGGATCCCGGACAGCGCGGTGGCGGAGTACGCCGCGTTCTGCAGCCCGCGGTGCATGCGCTCGGGATCCTCCCAGGCGAGCAGCACCTGGGCCGCGGAGCCGGCCCGCATGGTGAGCTGGGAGCCGACGGGGATCGTGTCGCGCAGCCCCGAGGGACGCTCGGCCGCAGCGACGCACACGCGGTTCTCCCCCTGTCGGCGCCACAGCTGGGCCGACTCGCCGGTGATGTCGCGCAGGCGGGCCAGGACGGGCCCCGCGGCGGCGAGCAGCCGGTCCTCGCCGGCCGCTGCGGAGAGCTCGGCCAGGCGGGGGCCGAGGATGAACCGACCCTGCATGTCGCGCGCGACGAGGCGGTGGTGCTCCAGCGCCACCGCGAGCCGGTGGGCGGTGGGGCGGGCCAGCCCGGTGCCGGCGACGAGACCGGCCAGGGTGGCCGGTCCGGCCTCGAGCGCCGAGAGCACCAGGGCCGCCTTGTCGAGCACGCCGACTCCGCTAGAGTTGTCCATATGGCAATACTGCCGTCTCAGATCATGGGATGCAAGCGGTATCGTCGAGAACAACGCACGTCGCCACCGCGCGGCACCAGAGATTCATCAGCAGAAGGAGCACGCAATGGGCAAGACCCTGGCCGAGAAGGTGTGGGACGAACACGTCGTCCGTAGTGCCCCCGGGGAGCCCGACCTTCTCTACATCGATCTGCACCTGATCCACGAGGTGACCTCGCCACAGGCGTTCGACGGCTTGCGTCTCGCCGGCCGCCAGGTGCGTCGACCTGACCTCACCCTGGCCACCGAGGACCACAACGTCCCGACGATCGACTGGGACAAGCCGATCGCCGACCCGGTCTCCAGGACCCAGGTCGACACCCTGCGCAGGAACGCCGCCGAGTTCGGCGTACGCCTCCACCCCCTCGGTGACATCGAGCAGGGGATCGTGCACGTCGTCGGACCTCAGCTGGGGCTGACGCAGCCGGGGATGACGATCGTCTGCGGCGACAGCCACACCTCCACGCACGGTGCCTTCGGCGCGATCGCCTTCGGCATCGGCACCTCCGAGGTCGAGCACGTGCTGGCCACCCAGACGCTGACCCAGGCCAGGCCGCGGACGATGGCCGTCACCGTCAACGGATCCCTGCCCGATGGCGTCACGGCCAAGGATCTCGTGCTGACCTTGATCGCGCACACCGGCACCGGTGGCGGACAGGGCTACATCGTGGAGTATCGCGGCCAGGCCATCGACGAGCTCTCGATGGAAGGACGGATGACCGTCTGCAACATGTCCATCGAGTGGGGCGCCAAGGCCGGCATGATCGCGCCCGACCAGACCACGTTCGACTACATCTCGGGCAAGCCCGAGGCGCCGAGCGGTGCCGACTGGGACGCTGCCGTGGCCCACTGGAGGACCCTCGTCACCGACGACGACGCCGAGTTCGACGCCGAGATCGTGCTGGACGCCTCCACGATGACGCCGTTCGTCACCTGGGGCACCAACCCGGGACAGGGCGTGCCGCTCGGTGCCAGCGTGCCGAGCCCCGACGACTTCGACCAGGCGACGGACAAGATCGCGGTCGAGAAGGCGCTCGAGTACATGGGTCTGCAAGCCGGCACACCCATGCGCGAGATCAAGGTCGACACGGTCTTCGTCGGTTCGTGCACCAACGGTCGCATCGAGGACCTGCGACTCGCGGCGTCGATCCTCGAGGGCCACCGGGTCGCCGAGGACACCCGGCTCCTCGTCGTTCCCGGCTCGGTCCGCGTGCGCCTGCAGGCGCAGGAGGAGGGCCTGGACAAGATCTTCATCGCCGCCGGAGCGGAGTGGCGCGGCGCCGGCTGCTCCATGTGCCTCGGCATGAACCCCGACCAGCTGGCCCCCCACGAGCGCAGCGCCTCCACGTCCAACCGCAACTTCGAGGGGCGCCAGGGCAAGGGCGGGCGCACGCACCTCGTCTCCATCCCGGTCGCGGCCGCCACCGCGGTCCGAGGCACGCTGTCGTCGCCCGCTGACCTCGTCGACGTCCCGACCCTGCAGGAGGCCTGAGCCATGGAGCCGTTCGTCAACCACACCGGCGTCGGTGTCCCGCTGCGGCGCAGCAACGTCGACACCGACCAGATCATCCCTGCGGTCTACCTCAAGCGGGTGACCCGCACCGGCTTCGAGGACGGCCTGTTCGCCGCCTGGCGCAAGGACCCCGACTTCGTCACGAACCGGCCGGAGCACGCCGGCGCCTCGGTGCTCGTCGCAGGGCCGGACTTCGGGACCGGCTCGTCCCGGGAGCACGCGGTCTGGGCGCTCATGGACTACGGGTTCCGGGTGGTCATCTCCAGCCGCTTCGCCGACATCTTCCGCGGCAACTCCGGGAAGGCGGGGCTGCTCGCCGCGCAGGTCACGCAGGACACCGTCGAGCAGCTCTGGAAGCTCGTCGAGGAGGACCCGACGACTCAGGTCGTCGTCGACCTCGAGGAGCGGTCGATCCAGGCGGGGCCGCTCACCGCCCCGTTCACCATCGACGACTACACGCGCTACCGGCTGCTCAACGGGCTCGACGACATCGGGATCACGCTCGGCAACGCCGACCTCATCGCGGACTTCGAGGGCACGCGGCCGTCGTTCAAGCCGGTCACCCTCTGAGGAGGGACGCGCCGAGCGGCTCGAGCGGGCGCCCCGCGCGCAGCGCGTCCAGGACCGC
>CADCUM010000085.1 GCA_902805885.1 uncultured Nocardioides sp.
GCACCCGGCTGGGACACCGCACCAGGCGGCGCCACGGCCGACGTCACCAGCCGCGTCGTCCCCGCTGTTGGCGCCAGCAGCGACGAGGACACCCCTGCGACCCGGCCGGCGCTCACCAGGCACCGGATGGGACAGGCGCTCCTCGAGTACCTCGAGACCCGCCCCACCGACACCATCCCGAGCAGCGGCGGCGGGGTCGCCGCCACCGTCGTCGTCACCATGCAGCTCGAGACCCTGATGGGCGGCCTCACCGCAGCCTCCCTCGACACCGGCGGACGCATCAGCGCCGGCCAAGCCCGCCGCCTGGCCTGCAGAGCCGGGATCATCCCCGCCGTCCTCGACGGACCCTCCGTCGTCCTCGACCTCGGCCGCCGACGCCGCCTCCACACCGAGCACCAACGCATCGCCATGGCCATCCGCGACACAGGCTGCACCGCCCACGGCTGCGACACCCCACCCGGCCTGTGCCACGCCCACCACGACACCCCCTGGGCACGAGGCGGCCACACCACCGTCACCGACGGCCGCCTCCTCTGCCCCCGCCACCACCGCCGCATCCACGACCCCACCTACCACCACACCCTCGACAAGCACGGCCAGGTCCGCTTCAGCAGAAGGACCTAGACCGACGGCGACACCCGCGCTGAAGCCGCCCCCGGGACCTGCTCACAGCCATGCGCTGGTGACCGTCAGCTCCACCCGGTCTGTCTGTGTCGAGCGGGTGTCGCCCACCCACAGCTGCGGCGCCCTCCGCAACGAGGTGCCCAGCGCGTGAATGAAGCGACTCGCGTGGCGGCCCCGGCCGCATGGGCGGCCCCGGCCGCGTGGCGGCCGCGCGGGCCGGTGCACCTCAGTCCAGCAGCCCGGCCGCCCGGAACATGCGGTCGTAGATGTCGCGGACCACGGGCTCCTTGACGCGGTTGTAGCGCATCCCGAACCCCAGCGCGCCCTGCTCGTCGCCCGTGGCGGACATGTGGGCGGCAGCGGCGCGCTTCGCGTCGGCGTACCGCGCGCGGTCCTCGTGGTGGGACACGAGCCAGTCGCGGAACATCCGGTGCCGGACGAGCTCCGGACAGTCGGGGCCGAAGACGTGCAGGTGCACCCGCGGCTCGGTCAGCTGCTTGAGCAGGCGGTGCTGGTGCCAGTCCGGCTCGGTGAGCCAGTGCACGTACCCCAGCGCCTCGAGCGCCGGCACGTACGACGCCTCGTCGGCAGGGTCGGCGACAGCCAGGTCGATGTCGATGACGGGCTTGGCCGGCAGTCCCGGCACGGCGGTCGACCCGATGTGCTGGATCTCGAGCACCCGGTCCCCGAGAGCCGCCCGCAGCTGACCCTCCAGCTCGGCATAGCGTGCCGGCCACGTGGGGTCCGGCTCCACGACGCGGAGGGTGTGGTCCGTGGGGTGCGCGTCGACGTAGACCACGTCGCCCTCGTCGTGATGACGGATGATCTCGTCCCGCGTCGGCACGGGACAGATCCAACCATCCTCGGCGCCTCCGCCCCCACCACGGTCGGCTGCCGCGACCTTGCTCGGAAGGGGTGCACGGCATCCGGTGCTCGCCGACGGAGATTGCCACCGGGGCGGCGACCTCCAGCCCGCGTGACCTCAGCGCCCAGCTCGAGGTCGTGCGTCGGGACGGGGTGCCTCGCGAGGTCCCGCGAGATCCCTGCGCCGCAGCTCACGGCAGGACGACGACGTTGCCCACCTTGCGTCCGGAGTCGACGAGCCGGTGCGCCTCGACGATCTGCTCGAGTGGAAGCGTGCGGTCCACGACGACGCGCAGCTCCCCCGACGACACCAGGTCGAGCAAGGTCGCGAAGGCTGCCGCCTTCTCGCTCGCGGGACCGGCCACGACGTCGCCCCGCGCCCGCAAGGTCTGCCGTAGGTCGGCAGCCACGAGCAGGAGCACTCCTCCGGGAGCGAGCAGGGACCTGCCCAGCTCGGTGGGGATCCCGACCGTGTCGAGCACGACGTCGTACCTCTCCTGCAGGCTGTCCAGCGGGGTGCGCCGGTAGTCGACGACGACATCGGCTCCCAAGCCGGTGACGAGCTCGGCGTTGTCGGCGCTGCAGACACCGGTGACCCGGGCGCCGGCGCGCTTGGCCAGCTGCACGGCCGACGTCCCGACCGCGCCGGAGGCACCGTTGACCAGCACGCTCGCTCCCGGCCCGACCCGGCCGGCGAGGAAGTGCTGGGCGGTCGATCCCCCGAACAGCACCGCAGCGGCGTCGACGTGGCTGACGCCGGCGGGCTTGACCGCGAGCTTCTCGGCCCGCACGGTCGTCAGCTCGGCGTGGGTGCCGTGGGCACCGTTGGTCATGCCGCAGACCTCGTCGCCGACGGAGAACCCGGTGACCCGGTCCCCCACCGCCGCCACGACCCCGGACACCGCGACCCCGAGCACGCGTCGGCGAGGGCGGCGCAGCCCGAAGACCACCCGAGCGACGAACCCGAACCCCTTCGGGAAGCGCGCGGCTCGGATGCGGGCGTCCCCGGAGTTCACCGCCGCGGCGTGCACGCGGACCAGCACCTGCTTCGGGGACGGCACCGGGTCCGTCACCTCCTCGATGCCCACGACCTCCGGCGGTCCGTACCGGTCGAACACTGCTGCCCTCATGCTTGCTCCCTCGTCCCGTTCCTTACAGGTGTAAGGACACCGAGGACTGTAGCCTTACGGGTGTAAGCCCACAAGTCGAGGAGGACGATGTCCCCACAGCGCCCAGCACTCACCCCCCAGCGCGTCGTCGAGGCCGCTGCCCGGGTGGCCGACGCCGGCGGCCTCACGGGGGTGAGCATGCGCAGCGTGGGCCGTGAGCTCGGTGTCGAGGCGATGTCGCTCTACCACCACGTCGCCGGCAAGGAGGCGCTGCTCGACGCGCTCACCGACTGGATCTTCGTGCAGATGGAGCTCCCCGGGCCCGGGCAGCCCTGGCGTCCTGCGATGGAGGACCGCGCCCGGTCGGCGCGAGCGGTCCTGAGGGCTCACCCGTGGGGGCTCGGTCTCATCGAGTCCAGGCGCTCCCCCGGCCCGGCGACGCTGCGCTACCACGACTCCGTCCTCGGGTGCCTGCGGGAGGCCGGCTTCTCCGTCGCCCTCGCCGCCTCCGCGTTCTCCGTCATCGACGCCTACGTCTTCGGGTTCGTCCTCACCGAGGTCAACCTCCCGTTCCAGGCGGGCGACGCGGCGGAGGACTTCGTCGCCGGGCTGGGGCTGATCGCAGGGCAGCACCCGCACCTGGCCGAGATGATCGCCGAACAGGTCATGGGCGGGGGCTACAGCTACGGGGCGGAGTTCGAACGCGGGCTCACCCTCGTGCTCGACGGGCTCGAGGGACGCTTCGCCACCGAGCCCCGCGAGGGATGAACGGACCCTGCGACGGGCCGCCCGCGGACGTCCGGCGTCAGAGCGCCAGCGCGACGACCAGCGCGAGCAGCGAGACCAGGACCACGGCGATGGCCGGCCACGCCGGCTGCCGTCGTACGGCGTCGGGCAGCGCCAGCTGCTCGGCCGACCCCGGCCGGACACCGGCCGCGGTGCGCGCGTCGTCGACCAGCGCGCGGAGCCGGTCCTCCACGAAGTCGGGGTAGGCCATGTCGGCGACCGTCCCGCCGCCGCCCGAGGACGAGCCCCGTCGGCCGGTCGACCGGCGCCAGCTGCGCCCCACCACCGGGGAGACCCATCGCCGGTCCGCGGCTCGGACCGCGAGGAACTGGCGCAGCGCCAGCTCCTCCACGGCAGCCAGCCGGAGCTCGACCGTCTCGAACATGTTGCGCATGACGAGCACGTCGGCGTCGCGCACCCACAGCGCGGGGCGCAGCATCGACGCCCAGGCCAGCGCGCCGACGAGCACGGCGCCGGCCACCACGGCCGGGCTGAACCCGTCCCGGAGGTTGGAGACCCCGGCGATCGCGATCCCGGCCGCGATCACGACCGTCAGCCAGCCGATGACCCGCCCACTGGTGGCGTGGAAGCGCTCGACGCCGGGCGCGCCCCCGTCACCCGTCGCAGGCCCCTCGGAGATTGCTCGACTCATCGAGCCCAACCCTATGCTGGGGTGGTGACACCCACTGTTCGCCCCTCGACGGTCGCGCCGGTCTTCGACGACATCGTGCGCTCGGAGTCCTCGCTCCGCCGCTTCCTCCACGGCCTCCCCGGCGTCGACCAGGTGGGCGCCGAGGCCCGGGCCGCCACGCTGGCCAGCCGGTCCATCAAGACGACCTCCAAGGCGTTCGCGCTCGACCTCGCGATCCGGATGGTCGACCTCACCACGCTGGAGGGCCAGGACACCGCCGGCAAGGTGCGTGCCCTCGCGAACAAGGCGATGCGACCCGACCCGGCCGACCCGACGTGCCCCGCCGCGGCGGCGGTGTGCGTCTACCCCGACATGGTCGCGACGGCGAAGCAGGTGCTGGGCGACTCGGGCGTCAACGTCGCAGCCGTCGCCACCGCCTTCCCCAGCGGCCGGGCGGCCCTCGACATCAAGCTCGCGGACACCCGGGACGCGGTCGAGGCCGGTGCCGACGAGATCGACATGGTGATCGACCGTGGCGCCTTCCTGGCCGGCCACTACCTCCAGGTCCACGACGAGATCGTGGCGGTGCGCGAGGCGTGTGTCCGGCCCGACGGCTCGACGGCCCACCTCAAGGTCATCTTCGAGACCGGCGAGCTCCAGACCTACGACAACGTACGGCGCGCGAGCTGGTTGGCGATGATGGCCGGCGGCCACTTCATCAAGACCTCGACCGGCAAGGTCCAGCCGGCGGCGACGCTGCCCGTCACCATGGTGATGCTGGAGGCCGTCCGCGACTTCCGCGACCAGACGGGCCAGATGGTCGGCGTGAAGCCGGCCGGCGGCATCCGTGCGGCCAAGGACGCGATCAAGTACCTCGTGACGGTCAACGAGGTGGCGGGCCCCGACTGGCTCGACCCCGACTGGTTCCGCTTCGGGGCCTCGACGCTGCTCAACGACCTGCTGATGCAGCGCACCAAGATGACGACCGGCCGCTACTCCGGTCCCGACTACTTCACCCTGGACTGAGGCGAGCACACATGGTCAAGGTTCCCGAGAAGGCCGGCGCCTTCTTCGAGTACGCCCCCGCGCCCGAGTCGCGCTCGGTCGTCGACATCAAGCCGTCGTACGGGCTCTTCATCGACGGCGAGTTCGTCGACGGCAACGGCGCCGGCTTCAAGACGATCAGCCCCGCCACCGAGGAGGTCCTCGCCGAGGTCTCCGAGGCGGACGAGGCCGACGTCGACCGCGCGGTGAAGGCGGCCCGTCGGGCCCAGACCCGCGTGTGGGGCCCGATGCCCGGCAGCGAGCGCGCCAAGTACCTCTTCCGGATCGCGCGGATCATCCAGGAGCGCGGCCGCGAGCTCGCCGTGCTGGAGTCCCTCGACAACGGCAAGCCGATCCGGGAGGCGCGCGACGTCGACATCCCGATCGTCGCGGCGCACTTCTTCTACTACGCCGGCTGGGCCGACAAGCTCTCCTGGGCGGGCCTCGGCCCCGACCCGAAGCCGCTCGGCGTCGCCGGCCAGGTGATCCCCTGGAACTTCCCGCTCCTCATGCTGGCGTGGAAGGTCGCTCCCGCGCTGGCAGCCGGCAACACGGTCGTCCTCAAGCCCGCCGAGACGACACCGCTGACCGCGCTGCTCTTCGCGGAGATCTGCCAGCAGGCCGACCTGCCGCCGGGCGTGGTGAACATCCTGACCGGCGCCGGTGACACCGGCCGGGCCGTCGTCTCCCACGCGGGTGTCGACAAGGTCGCCTTCACCGGCTCGACCGAGGTCGGCAAGGCCATCGCCCGCGCGGTCGCCGGCACCAGCAAGAAGGTGACCCTCGAGCTCGGGGGCAAGGCCGCCAACATCGTCTTCGACGACGCGCCGGTCGACCAGGCCGTCGAGGGCATCGTCAACGGCATCTTCTTCAACCAGGGCCACGTGTGCTGCGCCGGGTCGCGCCTGCTGGTCCAGGAGTCGGTGGCCGACGAGGTCCTCGAACGCCTCAAGCGCCGGATGGCCACGCTGCGCGTCGGCGACCCGCTCGACAAGAACACCGACGTGGGCGCGATCAACTCCGCCGAGCAGCTGGCGCGCATCCGCGAGCTGTCCGACGTCGGCGAGGCCGAGGGGGCCGGGCGGTGGTCGCCGGAGTGCGAGCTGCCCAGCAACGGCTTCTGGTTCCCGCCGACGATCTTCACCGGCGTCACCCAGGCCCACCGGATCGCGCGCGAGGAGATCTTCGGTCCCGTGCTGTCGGTGCTGACCTTCCGCACCCCCGCCGAGGCGGTCGAGAAGGCCAACAACACGCCGTACGGCCTCTCCGCCGGCGTGTGGACCGACAAGGGCTCGCGCATCCTGTGGATGGCCAACCAGCTGCGGGCGGGCGTGGTGTGGGCCAACACGTTCAACAAGTTCGACCCCACCTCGCCGTTCGGCGGCTACAAGGAGTCGGGCTACGGCCGCGAGGGCGGACTGCCCGGCCTCGCCGCCTACCTCGCGCCGACCAGCCACCTGGCGACCACCCCGGCCACCTCGCAGGCCACCTCGCAGTCCACCGCTGAGTCCACCGCTGAATCCACCTCGGAGAGCACGGGAAGGGCGTCGTCCTGATGGCGCGCATCGACGTCAAGAAGACCTACAAGCTCTACGTCGGCGGGCAGTTCCCGCGCTCGGAGTCCGGCCGGTCCTACGTCGTCAACGGCGCGGACGGCACCTTCCTGGCCAACGCCGCCCTGGCCTCGCGCAAGGACGCCCGCGACGCCGTCCAGGCGGCCCGCAAGGCCTTCGACGGCTGGTCGGCCCGCACCGCCTACAACCGCGGGCAGGTCATCTACCGCATCGCCGAGGTCCTCGAGGGCCGCCGGGCCCAGTTCGTCGCCGAGCTCCGTGCCAGCGAGGGCCTCACGGCAGCCGACGCCGACACCTACGTCGACGCGGCCGTCGACCGGCTGGTCTGGTACGCCGGGTGGGCGGACAAGGTCACCCAGGTCGTCGGCAACGCCAACCCGGTGGCCGGCCCCTACTTCAACCTCTCCTCCCCCGAGCCCAGCGGCGTCGTCGCCGTGGTCGCGCCGACCGGACCCCTGCTCGGCCTCGTGAGCGTCGTCGCCCCGGTGATCGTGACCGGCAACACCTGCGTGGTGGTCGCCAGCGAGGCGCACCCGCTCACCGCGATCACCCTCGGCGAGGTCATGGCGACCTCGGACCTGCCCGGCGGCGTGGTCAACGTGCTGACCGGCTCCGTCGCCGAGGTGGCGCCCTGGCTGGCCTCCCACATGGACGTCAACGGGATCGACCTCACCGGGGTGGCCGACGCCGGCCTCGCCGCGGACCTCGAGGTCGCCGCCGCCGACAACCTCAAGCGCGTACGACGCCCCGCCGGGCGCACCGACTGGCTGGCCGAGCCCGGCATCGACCGGATGACCGACTGGCTCGAGACGAAGACGGTCTGGCACCCGGTGGGCATCTAGCCCCACCCGACGGCCCTCCGCTCCCGGACGGTCCCCGCACCTCAGCACGACGAAAGGCCCCCGGATCGCTCCGGGGGCCTTCGTCGTGGGGCTGTCGGGTCAGCGGTTGAGCAGCGCCGAGGCCAGCACGCCCAGGATGTCGTCCGGGTTGGTCACCAGGAAGTTCTGGCCGCCGGTGGCCTGGGCGATCTGGGCCAGCTCCGGGGTGTCGGCGTCCTCCGAGATGCCGATGACGATCACCCTGACGGGCTTGCTCGGGTCACGCAGGTTGGTCAGCTGCGAGACCAGGCCGTCGATCGAGAGCGCGCTGGTGTCGTCGCTCGCACCGTCGGTGAAGACGACGACGGAGTTTAAGTACGCCGGGTCCCAGGTCTCCTGCGCGTGCTTGTACGCAGCCAGCACGGTGTCGAAGACGCCGGTGCCGCCCCGCACGCGGGAGGGCATCGCGGTGGCGTCCGCGAGGAGCGCCTCCTTCTGCGTCTTGCCGCCGCCGGCGTTGGCGTCGAGCCGCAGCATCGGGGCGTACTCCTCCCACGACTGGCCCTGGCCACCCCGGTTCTTGGAGAAGCCCCAGAGGCCGAGGCGGGCGTGGCCCGGCAGGGCGTCGAGCGCCACCTTGGAGGCGTTCGCCGCGAGCTGGATGCGGGAGACGTTGCCGATGGACTCCTTCATCGAGGCCGACAGGTCGACGACCGCCAGGATGCTCGACGGCACCGAGGTCACCCGCCAGTTGCGGAGCACCTCGTCGGTGGTCTTGGCCGCGACGGTGGAGAGCACCTTCGCCTGCCCCATGCCGACGCCGCCGGCGAGCGGGGCGCCGTCCGCGGTGCGGAACTCCGCCTCGGCGAGGGCCTGCTGGCCCTCGCCCGAGTCGAACCAGTGGGACAGGGCCCGGCCGACCCGGCCGGACACGTCGCCCCCGGAGCCCAGGACGTCGATGCTGCCCCGGCTCACCGCGATGATGGGGTACTTCAGCATCGGGACGCCCGTGCCGGGCGCCACGATGGAGAGCTGGTCGTTGCCGCGGCGAGCGGCGAGGTAGGCCTGCTCGGTCGCCGGGACGAGCTGGGTGCTGGTGGCGGAGATGCTGGCCAGGTCCGTGGCGTTGTCCTCGCCGGAGACGGACCGCTCGCTGTACGACTGGGCCACCGGAACGGTCATCTGCTTGATCTCGTCGGGCGAGGTGCCCGTCGCCTTCATCTCGGCGTACGGCGCCAGGAGGGCGAGAGCCGACGCGCCGTCGGCGCTGGGGTCGGCCATCGCGAGACGGCCTCCATCGAGGGCGTCCACCCAGGAGCCCGGGGCGTCCGCGGCGGGGCCGCTGACGAGACCGACCGGCGTCTGGGCGATGACCTCCGTGATCGGGCTGCCGGTCCAGCCGGCGGCCGTGAGCTGGCCCTTCCAGGTCGGGCTGTCGGGGATCCAGAGGTCCGGCATCGTGCCGTCGGGGTCGTTCATGATGGCGACGACGTCCTTGACGGTGCCGGCGGTGACCTCCACGTCGACGCAGGGCACGTCGGACTCGACGGCCTTGACCGCCTGGGCCACCAGGGGCTCCATGGCGGGTGCCGTGGTGAGGTTGACACTCTCCCGGACACACCGGCTAGCGTTGGCGGTCTCGTCCTTGCCTCCGAGGGCGACGGCAGCCACCACTCCGAGCACGAGGAGAAGGGCGACAGCACCCAGCAGCGCAGGGCCTCCGGGCAGGTTCGAGAGCGCCCCCGCGCGCTTGGGCGATGATGCGGCGGCGGTGCCGCCTTCGGGCATGAACGAGTCGTCGTGACTCATGTGGCGTCCTCCCACTGGAACGTCTTGGGTCTTCGCGGAGACTAATCTCCGGCACGCGTCCGGCGTGGCCGAACAGTGGAAATGTGGTGAAGCAGTGTCACAGGCGCGCGTGGTCGTCCTGGCCGGCCCGAGCGGCGCCGGCAAGTCACGCCTTGCCGAGCGGCTGGGCCTGCCGGTCCTCAGGCTCGACGACTTCTACAAGGACGGGGACGACCCCTCGCTCCCGCTCATCCGCGACGGCGCGAACGCAGGGCTGGTGGACTGGGACCACCCCGACTCCTGGCACCGCGAGGACGCGCTGCGCGCGCTGCGCGAGCTGTGCGCGGTCGGGACGAGCGAGGTCCCGCTCTACGAGATCGCGCAGAACGGCCGCTGCGGCTCCCGCACGGTCGACCTCCAGGGGGCGGACCAGTTCGTGGCGGAGGGGATCTTCGCGCCCGAGGTGGTGGGCACGTGCCGTGAGGAGGGGATGCTGGCAGCGGCGTACTGCATCACCCAGCACCCCGCCGTCACCTTCTGGCGCCGGCTGACCCGAGACCTGCGCGAGCACCGCAAGCCCCCCGTGGTGCTGATGCGCCGAGGGGTGGCCCTCATGCGGGACCAGCAGCGGGTGGTGGCGCACGCGGTGCGCCAGGGCTGCCGCCGGGCCACCGGCGACCAGGCGTACGCCGAGCTGACCGGGTCCCGGGTCGCAGGTCCGCGGTGAGGCTCGCCCAGCCGGACCGCCGCTCCTGCGGTGCCGCCGTGCTCGTCATGGCGCGCCGCGGGCTCGACCCCGGCTACGCCGCGCGCGTGGCGGACCCCGAGGCGTTCGCGACCGAGGTGCTCGCGCTGCACCGCCGCATCACGTCCGCCCTCGACACGACCGGTGGGCTGCAGGTGCCGTGGCTGCGTGCCGTGGGCACGCCACCGTGGGCCGCGGCACGCGAGCTCCGGCTGCTCACGGGCGTGCCGTACGCCGTCCGCCCCGCGCGGCGCGGCACCGAGGCGTGGGAGCACGTCCGGCGCGCCACCGATCAGCGCCCGGTCGCGGTCTACGTCGGCGACCGGTGGCTGCCCCGGCACGTCGTCCTCGCGCTCGGCGCGGAGGCAGACGGCGTCCGGACCTACGAGCCGACCTCGGGTGGCGTCGACCTGGTCGGCCGCGACCGCTGGGTGGACGGCCCGCTCCGGCTCGCGGGGTGGCAGCGCACCTGGCTGGTCGTCTCGCCCGCCCGCGAGCAGCGGATCAGGCGCCCAGGGCGGCGTACCCGGGCTTGACGACCTCGTCGATGATCGCGAGCCGCTCGTCGAAGGGCAGGAACGCCGACTTCATCGCGTTGATGGTGAACCAGCGCAGGTCGGCCAGCGTGTGGTCGAACGCCTCCACGAGCGACCACATCTCGTCGGTCATCGAGGTGCCCGACATCAGCCGGTTGTCGGTGTTGACGGTGACCCGGAAGCGCAGGCGGGTCAGCAGGCCGATCGGGTGCTCGGCGATCGACTGCGCCGCACCGGTCTGCACGTTCGACGCGGGGCACATCTCGAGCGGGATCCGCTTGTCGCGGACGTAGGACGCCAGCCGGCCGAGCTCGACCGTGCCGTCGTCGGCGACGGTGATGTCGTCGACGATCCGCACGCCGTGGCCGAGGCGGTCGGCGCCACACCACTGGATGGCCTGCCAGATCGAGGGCAGGCCGAACGCCTCGCCGGCGTGGATGGTGAAGTGGGAGTTCTCCCGCTGGAGGTACTCGAAGGCGTCGAGGTGCCGGGTGGGGGGGTAGCCCGCCTCGGCCCCGGCGATGTCGAACCCGGCGACCCCGCGGTCGCGCCACGCCACGGCCAGCTCGGCGATCTCCATCGACCGGGCCTGGTGGCGCATGGCCGTCAGCAGCTGGCGTACGACGATGCGCCCGTCCGCCGCCTGCGCCTCGTCGAAGCCCTGCTGGACCGCGCCCACGACCTCGTCGAGGGAGAGCCCGCCGGCGACGTGCTGCTCCGGCGCGTAGCGGATCTCGGCGTAGACGACGCCGTCGGCGGCGAGGTCCTCGACGCACTCCCGGGCCACGCGGGTGAGTGCCGGAGCGGTCTGCATCACCGCGACGGTGTGGTCGAACGTCTCGAGGTATCGCACCAGCGACCCCGAGTCGGCCGCCTCCGCGAACCAGCGTCCCAGCGCCTCCGGCTCGGTCGCCGGCAGCTCGTGGCCGGCGTCGGCGGCCAGGTCGATGATCGTCGCGGGGCGCAGGCCGCCGTCGAGGTGGTCGTGGAGCAGGACCTTGGGTGCGGCGTGCACCTGGTCCCGCGTGGGACGGTTGCTGGGGCGTTCGATGGGGGACGTCACCCGCCCATCCTTCCAGCCCCGCTATGTTCGGCCGCATGCGCACCTTCACGAGCCTGGACCAGGTGGCCGACGCCGGCGGCAGCGAGATCGGGACCAGCGACTGGGTCGTGGTCGACCAGGAGCGGATCGACGCCTTCGCCGAGGCGACCCTGGACCACCAGTGGATCCACGTCGACGTCGAGGCGGCCGCCGCGGGGCCCTTCGGCGGCACCATCGCCCACGGCTTCCTCACCCTGAGCCTGCTCCCCCACTTCGCCTCGCAGGTCTTCTCGATGGAGACCCCCGGGGCGCGCCTCAACTACGGCCTGGAGAAGGTCCGCTTCCCCGCGCCCGTCCCGGTCGGCAGCCGGCTGCGCTCCCACGTGCGCTTCGGCGAGGTCCGGGACCTCCCGGCCGGCAAGCAGCTGGTCGTCGAGCACACCGTCGAGATCGAGGGGCAGGACAAGCCGGCGTGCGTCGCGGCGCACGTCGTCCTGCTCCTGGCCTGAGTCCCCGGGCCTCCGCCCCGGTGAGCGGCGTCCGTCAGCCGATCCGGTCGATCACCAGCTCCTGCGGCGTGTACGACGACCCGTCGGCGGAGATGTCGTAGCCACCCTCGAGCGACGCGAGCGCCCGGTCGAAGCGCTCCGGCTCGTCGGTCAGCAGGGTGAAGAGCGGCTCGCCCTCGCGGACCTCGTCGCCCGGGCGCGCGTGCCAGACGACACCGGCCCCCGCCTGCACGGGGTCCTCCTTGCGGGCGCGTCCGGCGCCGAGCCGCCACGCGGCCAGACCGACGGACATCGCGTCGAGCCGGGTGAGGGTCCCGGAGGCCTCGGCCGTCACGACGTGCGACTCCCGGGCCTGGGGCAGCGGCGCGTCGGGGTCGCCGCCCTGGGCACGGACCATCGCCTTCCAGGCGTCCATCGCGGAGCCGTCGGCGAGCCGGTCGGCGGGGTCGACGTCGGTGACGCCCGCGCCCCGGAGCATCTCCCTGGCCAGGGCGAGCGTCAGCTCCACCACGTCGGCCGGACCGCCACCGGCCAGCACCTCGACCGACTCGGCCACCTCGACGGCGTTGCCGGCCGTCAGGCCGAGCGGGGTCTCCATGTCGGTGAGCAGCGCGACGGTGTGCACGCCCGCGTCCTTGCCGAGCCCGACCATGGTCTCGGCGAGCTCGCGAGCCCGGGCGAGGTCCTTCATGAAGGCGCCCGACCCGACCTTGACGTCGAGCACGAGCGCGCCGGTGCCCTCGGCGATCTTCTTGGACATGATCGAGCTCGCGATGAGCGGGATGGCCTCGACGGTGCCGGTGACGTCGCGCAGCGCGTAGAGCTTCTTGTCGGCGGGAGCCAGACCGTCGCCGGCGGCACAGATCACGGCGCCCACCGACTCGAGCTGCTCGAGCATCTCCTCGTTGGACAGCGTCGCCCGCCACCCCGGGATCGACTCCAGCTTGTCGAGGGTGCCGCCGGTGTGGCCCAGCCCGCGGCCGCTCAGCTGGGGCACGGCCACGCCGCACGCCGCCACGAGCGGGGCCAGCGGCAGGGTGATCTTGTCCCCCACGCCGCCGGTGGAGTGCTTGTCCGCGGTGGGGCGCGACAGGGAGGAGAAGTCCATCCGCTCCCCCGAGGCGATCATCGCGGCCGTCCAGCGCGCGATCTCGCGTGGCGCCATGCCGTTCAGCAGGATGGCCATGGACAGGGCGGACATCTGCTCGTCCGCCACGTCGCCGCGCGTGTAGGCGGCGATGACCCAGTCGATCTGGCTGTCGGAGAGCTCGGCGCGGTCGCGCTTCGCGGTGATCACCTCGACGGCGTCGTGTGTCGTCACGTGGGCGTTCCTTCCAGGTAGTCGGCGCCGAAGGCGTCGGGGAGGACCTCGTCCATCGTGCGCATGCCGGAGACGGTCCAGAGCACGAGGTCCCGGCCGCCGTGCTCGAGGAGCAGCTGCCGGCACCGGCCGCACGGCATGATCACCTCGCCTGCTCCGTTGACGCAGACGAAGTGCGTCAGCCGGCCGCCGCCGGACGCGTGCAGCTCGCTGACCAGGCCGCACTCGGCGCACAGGCCCACGCCGTACGACGCGTTCTCGACGTTGCAGCCGGCGACCACGCGGGTGCTGTCGTCGTCCGCCCTGACGAGGGCTGCGGCTCCGACGTGGTAGCCGCTGTACGGCGCGTAGGCGCGCGCAGCGGCGGCGGTCGCGGCGACCCGCAGGGCCTCCCAGTCGACGGTGTCGACGCTCGGATCGGCCACGTCAGCTCTTCACGTACGGCTCGCCGTCGGCGGCCGGCGGACGGACCCGTCCGACGAACCCGGCGACGGCCACGATCGTGGCGAGGTACGGCGACGCCCGCAGCAGCTCGCCGGGGATCTTGTCGAGGAACTGCAGCTGAGACTGCAGGGTCCACATCAGCCCGAAGAACAGCGCGGACAGCGAGGCGAAGACGGGGTGCCAGCGGCCCATGATCACCGCGGCCAGCGCGATGAAGCCGTTGCCCGCCGAGGCCCCGTTGTCGAACGCGCCGGTGGAGCCGATCGTGAAGTAGGAGCCCGCCAGTCCGGCCAGGACCCCGCCGAGCAGCACGGCCTGCCACCGGACGCGGTTGACCTTGATCCCCACGGTGTCGGCGGCCTTGGGGTGCTCACCGACACTGCGGACCCGCAGTCCCCACTTGGTCTGGAAGAGCAGCCACGTGACGAGGACGACCGAGAGGTAGGTGAGGTAGACGAGGATGCTCTGGCTGAACAGCGCCTGGCCGATCACCGGGATCTCGGAGAGCACCGGGATGTCGATCCGCGGCAGCACGAGCGGCTCGTTGAGGTAGCCCTTGATCTCGGGGTCGTTGGGGATCTGGCTGAGGAAGAAGCTGGTCAGGGCGGTGGCCAGGGCGATCAGCACGACGCCGAGCACCACCTGGTTGACGAGGTAGCGGATGGCGAACACGGCGAGGAGGGCCCCCATCGCGACACCGGCCAGGATCCCGCCGACCAGCCCCATCTCCGCGCTGTAGGCGAGCGAGGACGCCACGGAGGCGAAGAACGCTCCCATGAGCATCTGGCCCTCGATGGCGATGTTGATGACACCCGCCCGCTCGCACAGCACCCCGGCGAGGGCGCCGAGCACCAGCGGGGTCGCCAGCCGGATGGTCCCCGGCAGGGGGTTCTGCATGATGATGCTGTTGCCGCCGGCCTGGTCGGAGTAGACCCAGAACATGAACCCGAGGAAGAACGCCAGGCCCACCAGGAGGTGGATGGCGACCCCTGCGCCGCCCTTCGGCACGCGGTTGAGCACGGCGAGCACCAGCGCGCCCACCACGACGGCGAAGGCCGCCCACGTCAGTGGCTTGCCGTCCACCTCGCCGGGCTCGGTGCCGCTGGAGAGGAGGTAGCGGACGTTGCCGTCGTCGATGGAGAGCGCGAAGAACAGCAGCATGAGCGCGACGAGCGCGTAGAGCGAGACCAGCTTGACCTGGCGCGCCTTGTCGGCCCGGTCCCGGACCTGCACGGTGTCGGTGTCGGCCTGCTCGGCCATCGCGGTGCTCATCCGCCCCATCCCTTCGCCATGACGGTCGAGCCGCCTCCGGTCGCGCGCTGCCTGGTCAGTCCGCGCACCAGTGCGGGCGCGGCCACGAACAGCACGATCAGTGCCTGCAGCACCGCGGCCAGCTCCTTGGGAGTCCCCGCGGACGCCTGCATCGCCACGCCGCCCACGCTCAGGGCGCCGAAGAGCAGCCCGGCCAGGACGGTGCCGAGCGGCGTGGCCCGCCCGAGGAGGGCCACCGTGATCGCGTCGAAGCCGATGGTGCCGGCCAGCGTCGGGCTGATCGAGGCCTGGTCGCCCAGGACCTGCATCGTCCCGGCCAGTCCGGCGAGGGCTCCCGCGACCACCATCGCCAGCGTGAACACCTTGGCGACGTTCATGCCGGCCGTGCGGGACGCCTCGGGGTTCGCGCCGACCGCGCGCATCTCGAAACCGATCGTGCTGCGCTCCAGCAGCCACCACACGCCGACCGCTGCGGCGAACGCCAGCAGGACGCCGAGGTGGGTGTCGGCGACGCTGCCGAACGTCGCCGAGTCGGCGACCGGGGGCGACTGGCGGTTGTCGCTGCCCTCGCGCTGGAAGGCCTCCTTGCCGAGGGCGTAGAGGAGGATGGACACCGCGAGGTAGTTGAGCATGATCGTCGTGATCACCTCGTGGGCACCGGTCCGGGCCTTGAGGAAGCCGGCGATGCCTCCCCACAGCGCCCCACCGAGGATTCCCCCGGCCAGCGCCACCAGCGTGTGGAGGCCGGGCGGGAGGTCGTAGGTGAACCCGATGAAGCCGGCGACGAGGAAGCCGACGGCCATCTGGCCCTGGGCGCCGATGTTGAAGAGGCCGGCGCGGAAGGCCAGCGAGACGCCGAGCCCGGCGCAGATCAGCGGCGCGGAGCGCTCCAGGGTGGTGCTGATCCGGTTCCAGCTGCCGACCGACCCCTGGACGAGCGCGCTGTACGACGACCACACCGCGTCGAACGCCGCGGAGAAGAAGTCGGCCGGGTAGGAGAACAGGTAGGGCAGGGTCTCGACCGTGTCGGGGTCGCTCAGCGCGACCAGCAGCGCACCGAGCACCAGCGCGATGACGATGGCGGCCAGCGTCTCGACCAGCGTCGGCAGCCAGGTGACCGGTCCGCGGGAGCTCTCCGCCGGCGGCACGGGCTTGTTCCCCGGGCCGGCGGACTCCGGCGGATGGGCGATCGTCTCGGTCATGGGTTCACCTCGGCTTCGTCGGAGGCGCCGGCCATCATCAGGCCGATGTCCTCCCGGGCGATGTCGGGACTGACGACGCCGACGATGCGGCCGTCGTACATCACGGCGATGCGGTCGGACAGCGCGTAGATCTCGTCGAGCTCCGTGGAGACGATGATCACCGCGGTGCCCTGGTCACGCTCGTGGATGATCCGCTTGTGGATGAACTCGATGGAACCCACGTCGACGCCACGGGTCGGCTGGGCGGCGATGAGCACCTTCAGCGGGCGTGAGAACTCCCGGGCGACGACGACCTTCTGCTGGTTGCCGCCCGAGAGGGCGCGCACCGGCGTCTCGGGGCCCTCCGTGCGGATGTCGAACTCCTCGATGCGCGAGCGGGCGTTGTCGGCCATCGCGTCGAGCTTGAGGCCGAGGCCGCGGGAGAAGTCGTCGGAGCGGTAGAGGTCGAGGACGAGGTTCTCGCGCACGCTGAACGCACCGACGAAACCGTCGTGGGACCGGTCCTCCGGGACGTAGCCGATGCCGGCGTCGAGCGCCTCGCGGGCGCCGTGGCGGGAGATGTCCTCCCCGTCGAGCGCCACGACCCCGGCGTCGGGACGGATCAGCCCCATCAGCGCCTTGATCAGCTCGGTCTGGCCGTTGCCCTGGACCCCGGCGATGCCGAGCACCTCGCCGCCGCGTGCCTCGAACGACACGTCCTTGACGGCCTGGTGGCCGCGGGGGTCGACGACCGTGAGGTTCTTGACCGACAGGACGTCGGCACCGACCTGCGCGGGCTCCTTGTCGACGACGAGCCGCACCGCGCGGCCGACCATCATCTCGGCGAGCTCGGCCTCGGAGGCCTGCGGGCTGACCGTGCCGACGACCTTGCCGCGACGGATCACGGTGATCGAGTCGCCGACCGCCTTGACCTCGCGCAGCTTGTGCGTGATGAAGATGATCGAGGTGCCCCGCCGCTTGAGCTCGCGCATGATCTCCATGAGCTCGTCGATCTCCTGCGGCGTGAGGACCGCGGTCGGCTCGTCGAGGATCAGGACCTTGGCGTCGTGGGAGAGTGCCTTGAGGATCTCCACGCGCTGCTGCACGCCGACGGGGAGGTCCTCGACCAGGGCGTGGGGGTCGACCGACAGTCCGTAGCGCGTGGACAGCTCGCGGACCGTGTCGGCCGCCTGCTTGCGGTTGAGGACGCCGAGCCCGCGCGTCCGCTCCCGCCCCAGCATGACGTTCTCGGCCACGGTGAAGACCGGGACCAGCATGAAGTGCTGGTGCACCATGCCGATGCCGGAGTCGATCGCGTCGCTCGGCGAGGTGAACGTGACCGGCTCACCGTCGACGAGGATCTGACCCTCCGTCGGCTCGAGCAGGCCGTAGAGCATGTTCATCAGCGTCGACTTGCCGGCGCCGTTCTCACCGAGCAGGCAGTGGATCTCGCCCGGCTCGATCGTGAGGTCGATGGAGTCGTTGGCCGTGAACGCCCCGAAGCGCTTGGTCAACCCCTTGATCTCGAGTCTCAATGGAAACCTCTGGACGTCCTTGTCGACCCGGTCTGGCCCGGGTGAGGGGTGATGAGCATAGGACGCCGGGGCGGGGAACGATGCCCCGCCCCGGCGTCACCAGGCGTGTGTCTCGGTGGTGTGTCTCGGTGGTGCTGGGTGAGACGAGGTCAGCCGACCTTGAGCTCGCCCGCGATGATCTGCTGCTCGAGCTCGTCGAGCTTCTCGACGACAGCGGGGTCGACGTCGTCGGAGACCTCGGCCAGGCCGACGCCACCGTTCTCCAGGGTGCCGACGAACAGCTCGCTGTTGAACTCCTCGTTGACCGAGGAGGTGATGGCCTCCTCGACGGCGACGTCCATGCCCTTCATCACCGAGGTCAGGAGCACGTCGCAGTACTCGGTGGAGACGCAGCCGTCGGTGTCCACCCAGATGCCCTTGACGTTGTTGTCCTTGGCGGCCTGGAGGCCACCGAGGCCGGCGGGACCGGCGACCGGGAAGATGATGTCGGCGCCCTGGCCGATCATCTGCTCGGCGACCTGCTGGCCCTTCGTCTTGTCCTCGAAGTCGTCGGTGAACGAGCCGTCCTTGCCGTCCCAGCCGAGGACCTTGACGTCGCCGCCCTCCTGCTCGTTGTAGTGCTCGACGCCGAGGCGGAAGCCCTCCATGAACGCCGTCACGGTCGGGATGTTCAGGCCGCCGAAGGTGCCGACGGTCCCGGTCTCGCTCGCGGCCGCGGCGAGGTAGCCGGCCTGGAAGGACGGCTCGCCGGTGTTGAACACCAGGCCCTTGAGGTTCTTGGGGGCCTTGTCGTAGGCGAAGTCGACGATGGAGAAGTCGACGTCCGGGTTGGCCTTGGCCGCCTCGAGGGTGGCGTCGCCGAGCAGGAAGCCGACGGTGGTGACGGAGTTGCAGCCCTCGTCGACGAGAGCGGAGATGTTGTCGCCGTACTCGCTGTCGGACTGCGACTCGACCTCACCGGTCTGGACACCGAGGTTCTGCGCGGCCGCCTCGAGGCCGTCGTGCGAGGTCTGGTTGAACGACTTGTCGTCGAAGCCGCCGGAGTCGGAGACCATGCACGCCTTGAAGTCGATCTCCTCGGCCGCCGGGCTGCTCTCGCTCTCGGACGGGCTCTCGCTCGCGGAGCCGGTGTCGGCGGGCTCGTCCGACGGACGCTCGCCACAGGCGGAGAGGGAGAGTGCGGCGATGGCTGCCACCGCTGCGATACGGGCCGTCTTCTTCACGGCGCCTCCTGATCTGTCTCGGATCGCCCCACGCGGGCGAACAAGGCTGCACCATAACCTCGGGCGGCGAGGATGCGCAGGTCCGGACGAAAACCGTTACTGGCCGGTTACAACCCCGGGGTCCCGCGGCGTCGACAAGGCGGTGACCGCGGCCTCCGCGAGCACCCGGGCGGCGATGCCCGTCGCGGCCTCGTCGATCCGGAGGTTGCCCTGGTGGAGGTCGTAGGTCGGACCCCCGGGCGTGCGGGTGCCGAGGCGCGCCATCGCGCCGGGCACGCGGTCGAGGTACCAGCCGAAGTCCTCCCCGCCCAGGCTCTGCGTGGTGCTGACGTGGCCCTGCGGCCCCAGCACCCGCTCGAGCGCGGCCCCGAGCAGCTGGGTGGACCCGACGTGGTTGACGACCGGCGGGACCCCACGCTGGTAGGTGACGTCGGCGGACACGCCGTACGGCGAGATGATCTGGGTGATGAGCTCGCGCACCAGGTGCTCCGCGTCGACCCACGCGACCGCGTCGAGCATCCGGACCGTGCCCGCGACCATGCCGGAGTGGGGGATCACGTTGGGGGCGGACCCGGCGCGGACCACGCCCCAGACGACGCTGACCCCGGCACGCGGGTCGAGGCGGCGGCTGAGGATGGCCGGCAGCTCGGTGATGAGCTTGCCGATCGCGAAGGTGAGGTCCTCGGTCAGGTGGGGACGTGACGTGTGACCGCCCTTGCCGCTGAGCCGCACCGTCAGGGAGTCGGCGGCGCCGGTGAGCGGGCCGTCGCGCAGGCCGAGACGGCCGACGTCGAGGCTGGGGTCGCAGTGCAGGCCGAAGACGTGGTCGACGCCGTCGAGCGCCCCGGCGGCCAGCAGGTGCAGCGCCCCGCCCGGCATGATCTCCTCCGCCGGCTGGAACAGCAGCCGGACGCGGCCCGGCAGCAGGCCGCGCGCCTCCGCCTCGGCGAGCGCCAGCCCGGCACCCACCAGCCCGGCCGTGTGCACGTCGTGGCCGCAGGCGTGGGCCACGCCCGGCACGGTGCTCGTCCACGGGTCCGTGGTGAGGTCGTCGACCGGCAGGGCGTCGAGGTCGGCGCGCAGCGCCACCAGTCCCGGACCGCTGCCGATGTCGGCGAGGACGCCGCCGCCCTCGAGCCGCACGACGTCCCAGCCGGTGCCGCCCAGCATCGTCACCACGCTCTCCGCGGTGCGCGACTCGCCCCAGCTCAGCTCGGGGTGGGCGTGCAGGTCGCGGCGGAACGACACGAGGTCGTCGGCGTACTTGTCGATGACCTCGGCGAGGACGGGCGTGGCGGGTAGGTCTGGCATGACCTCTCCAGAGTAGTTCCTCGGAGCCGCCGGCACGGGCGGAGTCCGGGTTCCCGCCGCACGCGCGCCGCCGCCGCCCGCCTCCCGACCGCGTGCGAGCGAGCTTTTCCTGCGCGGACGTCAGTCGTCGGCGTCGTACGCCGCGAGCAGCCGGTCCGCGGCCACGGTCGCCGGGAGCTCGCCCGCCAGCACGGCGGCACGGACCTCGTCGCGCACGGCGGCGACCCCCGGCGAGGAGCGCAGGCGGTGGTCGAGCTCGTCGCGCACCAGCGCCCAGGTGAAGTCGAGCTGCTGACCGGCCCGCTTGCGGGTGAGGCCGTCGTCGCCGAGGTGCGCCCGGTGGGACAGCACGTGCTCCCAGACCCCGTCGACCCCTGCTCCGGTGAGTCCCGAGCAGGTGATGACGGGCGGTGCCCACTCGTCGTGGCCGCGGACGAGCCGCAGCGCCCCGGACAGCTCCCGGGCGGCGACGCGGGCGTCGGCCTCGTGGTCGCCGTCCGCCTTGTTGACCGCGATCACGTCGGCGATCTCCAGGATGCCCTTCTTGATCCCCTGGAGCTGGTCGCCGGTCCGGGCCAGGGTGAGGAAGAGGAAGGTGTCGACCATGCCGGCGACGGTCACCTCCGACTGGCCGACACCGACCGTCTCCACCAGCACCACGTCGTACGACGCCGCCTCGAGCACCAGCATCGCCTGCGTGGTCGCGCGGGCCACCCCGCCCAGGGTCCCGGCCGAGGGGGACGGCCGGATGAACGCGGCCGGGTCGACCGAGAGCGCGGCCATCCGGGTCTTGTCCCCCAGCACCGATCCGCCGGTGCGCACGCTGGACGGGTCGACGGCGAGGACGCCGACACGGTGGCCCTCCCCCGTCAGCCGGGTGCCGAGGCTCTCGATGAAGGTCGACTTGCCGACGCCCGGCACGCCGGAGATCCCCACCCGTACGGCTTGCGGTCTCGTGACAGGGCCCCGCCGGTCCTCGACCAGAGAGGACAGCAGCTCGCGGGCGGCCGCCCGGTGCTCGGGGCGGGAGGACTCCACCAGGGTGATGGCACGCGAGACCGCGGCCCGCTGCCCGTCCCGGACCCCCTCGACCAGCGCGCCGACGTCCACCTGCCTGGCTGGACCTGCCATCAGGACGCGCGCAGCCGGGCCAGCAGGTCCAGCGCCGACTCGGCGATCACCGTGCCGGGCAGGAACACCGCCGCCGCGCCCATCTCCACCAGGGTCGGCACGTCGTCGGGCGGGATGACGCCGCCGATGACGATCATGATGTCGGGGCGTCCCTGGTCGGCGAGCGCACGCTTCAGCGCCGGGAGCAGGGTGAGGTGGCCCGCCGCGAGCGAGCTGACGCCGACGATGTGCACGTCCGCGTCCACCGCCTGCTGCGCGACCTCCTCCGGGGTCGAGAAGAGCGGACCGACGTCCACGTCGAACCCGAGGTCGGCGAAGGCGGTGACGACCACCTTCTGGCCGCGGTCGTGGCCGTCCTGGCCCATCTTGGCGACCAGGATGCGGGGGCGCCGGCCCTCCTCGGCCTCGAACTCGTCGGTGGCGCGGAGCACCTGGGCGACCTTGGCGTCCTCGCCCTTGCCGGACTCCTCGCGGTACACGCCCGAGATCGTACGGATCACCGCCTGGTGGCGACCCCACACCTTCTCCATGGCGTCGGAGATCTCCCCGACGGTCGCCTTGGCCCGCGCCGCGTCGACGGCGAGCTCGAGCAGGTTGCCCTCGCCGGACCCCGCGGCGGACGTGATCGCGTCCAGCGTCCGTCGTACGGCGTCGTCGTCGCGCTCGGCGCGCAGGCGCTCGAGCTTGGCGAGCTGCTGCTGGTAGACGTCGTCGTTGTCCACCCGCAGCACGTCGAGACGGTCCTCCTCGGCGAGGCGGTAGGTGTTGACGCCGATGACCTTCTGGGCGCCCGAGTCGATGCGCGCCTGGGTGCGGGCAGCGGCCTCCTCGATGCGCATCTTGGGGATGCCCTGCTCGATCGCCCTGGCCATCCCGCCGGCCCGCTCGGCCTCCTGGATGTGGGCCCAGGCGCGCTCCGCGAGGTCGTGGGTGAGCTTCTCGACGTAGTAGGAGCCCGCCCAGGGGTCGATGACCTCCGTGGTCCGCGACTCCTGCTGCAGCAGCAGCTGGGTGTTGCGGGCGATCCGCGCCGAGAAGTCGGTCGGGAGGGCGATCGCCTCGTCGAGCGCGTTGGTGTGCAGCGACTGGGTGTGCCCCTGGGTCGCGGCCATCGCCTCGATGCAGGTGCGGCCGACGTTGTTGAACACGTCCTGGGCCGTGAGCGACCAGCCGGACGTCTGGCAGTGCGTGCGCAGGGACCGCGACCTCGGGTTCTGCGGGCCGAAGTCGTCGACGAGGCGCGACCACAGCGCCCGCGCCGCCCGCATCTTGGCGACCTCCATGAAGAAGTTCATCCCGATCGCCCAGAAGAAGCTCAGCCGCGGCGCGAACTGGTCGATCGTCAGCCCCGCGTCGAGCCCGGCCCGGATGTACTCCACGCCGTCGGCGAGGGTGTAGGCGAGCTCGAGGTCGGCCGTGGCCCCGGCCTCCTGCATGTGGTAGCCGGAGATCGAGATGGAGTTGAAGCGCGGCATCCGCCGGCTCGTGTAGGCGAAGATGTCGCTGATCACCCGCATGCTGGGCTGCGGCGGGTAGATGTAGGTGTTGCGGACCATGAACTCCTTGAGGATGTCGTTCTGGATGGTCCCGGCGAGCTGCTCGGGCTCGACGCCCTGCTCCTCGGCCGCCGCGATGTAGAGCGCCATCACCGGCAGCACCGCGCCGTTCATCGTCATCGAGACGCTCATCGTGTCGAGCGGGATGCCGTCGAAGAGGGTGCGGGTGTCGTAGATCGAGTCGATCGCCACGCCGGCCATGCCGACGTCGCCGCGCACCCGCGGGTGGTCGGAGTCGTAGCCGCGGTGGGTGGCGAGGTCGAACGCGACGCTCAGGCCCTTCTGACCGGCGGCGAGGTTGCGCCGGTAGAACGCGTTGGACTCCTCGGCGGTGGAGAACCCGGCGTACTGCCGGATCGTCCACGGCTGGGTGGTGTACATCGTCGGGTAGGGACCGCGCAGGAACGGCGCCAGCCCCGGCCAGGTGTCGAGGCCGTCGAGACCCTCCAGGTGCTCGGGGCCGTAGACCGGCAGCACCTCGATGCCCTCCGGGCTCAGCCACGGTTCGGCCGCCGCCCCGCCGCTGGTCGAGGAGGGACGAGGTCCCGTCACGAGACCACTCGTCAAGGACACCTCGGCGAAGTTGCTCGGGATCGTCATGCGTCGCTCCCCTCCTGGTCCACGCCCAGCGCTGTCCTGACCCGACCGAGGAACGCCAGGGCGTCCACGCCCATCGCCGCGGAGTCGTCCACGTCGGCCACGGTCCGCTCCCCCGGCCTCCCCGCCAGCACGACGTACGACGCGCCGGCCTCCCGCAGCGCGGCCACCAGGTCCGCGCCCCACTCGGCGTAGGCCGAGTCGGTGCCGGCGAGGCACACGACCGGCTGCCCGGCGTACGCCGCCAGCACGGACTCGACGCCGCTCGTCGGGCCTGCGAGCTCGACGGGGACACCGCCGGCTGCCAGGAGGTTCGTCGCGAAGGTGGCGCGGGCGGTGTGGCCGGCGACCGGGCCCATCGTCGCCAGGAAGACCGGTCGGTCGGCGGGCTGCCGGCGCATGTCCTCGTAGGCCCAGCCGTGATGGCGGGCGTACCGGGGGATTCCTGGGCTCCGCTCGGGCAGGACCTCTCCGAGGTTCGGGAACTCCGAGATGCCGGTGAGGGGGCGCGAGCGGTCGGCGACCTGCGCGTCCCGCGCCGCGCAGACGGCCCGCACGCGGTCCTTCGCACCGGTCCGCGCCGCGTCGGCCGCGGCGCCGCCGTCGCCCTCGATCCGGCCCAGCTCGGCCCAGCCGGCGTGCGCGAGCTCGTCGGTGAGCCGCTCCACGGCGTACGAACCGCCCGCGGGGTCGGCGACCGCGGCGACGTGGGACTCCTCGATCAGCAGGGACGAGGTGTTGCGAGCGATGCGGCGGCCGAACGCGTCGGGTCGGCCGAGCGGCTCGTCGAAGGGGACGACCGTGACGGCGTCGGCACCGGCGACCCCCGCGGAGAAGGCGGCGACCGTGCCGCGGAGCATGTTCACCCAGGGGTCGACGGCGGCCATCATCGGCCGGCTGGTCATGACGTGCTGCGCCTGCGGGACGTCGGTGCCGCCGGACGCCTCGAGCACCCGCGACCACAGCCGCCGCGCTGCCCGGAGCTTCGCGATCGTGGGGAGCTGCTCGTCGGTCGCGGCGTAGCGGAACTCGACCAGGCGGGCGGCCTCGTCGAAGGTGAACCCGGCATCGGCCAGCATCCGCAGGTAGTGGATCCCGACGGCCATGGTCCAGCCGAGCTCCTGGGCGTCGCTCGCTCCCTGGTCGTGCAGGGCGGTCCCGTCCACGACCAGGGCTCGGATGCCGAGCTGCCGCGCGCGCCTCACGACGGGGAGGAACAGGTCGGTCGCCTGCACGCCGTCCTCACGCACCCGGCTCGGCAGCATCTCCAGCGTCTGCAGGTCGAGCGAGAGGTTCGTCGCGGGGTGCAGCGGACCGTCGTGCTGCTCCAGGAGGGACGCGAAGGACTCGACCTGCTCGGTGGTGGGCCGGTCCAGCACGACCGGTGCCAGGTCGAGCAGCACGCCGTCGAGCAGGGTCGCCCAGTCCGGACCGTCGTGGCCGTCGAGGTGGAGGACCACCGAGGTGGCGCCGTTCTCGAGGTCGACGAGCACGGCCTCGTTGGCCTCGCGCTCACCACCGCGGGGGACGTCGACCTGCGTGCGCACGTCCCAGGGGCCCACCCGTTGAGGCCGCCCGCTGGTGCGCAGGCCCTCGACGTAGCCCGGGTGGCCGATCGGAGGAACGGCGACGCCGTCGAGGGTGGTGCGGCTGAGCGCGTCCCACACGTCGGAGTCGGGGGCGTCCTCGCCGAGCAGCCGCGTCTTGCGCAGCACCGCCGCTGTGGCGGCCTCCCACGCGTGGAGGTCGTAGGTGTCGTCGTCGCCCACCAGGCGCAGCGAGCCCTCCTCGGGCTGCAGCTCCTCGGGCTCCTCGAGGCCGCTCATGCTGCGCAGGATAGGCCGCGCACGGCGGCACCGACACGGCGCGGATCTATGGGATACCTCTCACGCTCGCGGCACTCGACCTGCGATGCTGCCCGGCGTGAACGCTCC
>CADCUM010000086.1 GCA_902805885.1 uncultured Nocardioides sp.
TCCGGGCAGGAGCGTCATCACGCTGGAGACGTGGGCCACGAGGGTGGGCACGTCGAAGACCATGTCGGCGGTGCTGCCGTCCTGCTTGACGTCGCCGTTGAGGTAGGTCTGCACCTGCCGGCCGTCGGTGAACGCCTGCGGGTCGAGGTCGGTCTCGATCCACGGGCCGATCGGGCAGAACGAGTCGAAGCCCTTCGCGCGGGTGAACTGCACGTCGCTGCGCTGGAGGTCGCGCGCCGTCACGTCGTTGGCGATGGTGTAGCCGAAGATGACGTCGGTCGCCTGCTCGACAGGGACGTCCCGGCAGATGCGTCCGATGACGACGGCGAGCTCCCCCTCGAAGTGCAGGTTGCTGGTCTGGGAGGGGTAGTAGATCGGGTCGCCCGGACCGATGACGGCGGTGTTGGGCTTGAGGAACATCAGCGGCTCGCTCGGCACGTCCGCGCCCATCTCGCTGGCGTGCGCGGCGTAGTTGCGGCCGATCCCGACGATCTTGCTGCGCGGGATGATGGGCGCGAGCAGGCGGACGTCGGCGAGCCGGTGCTGCTCGTCGAGGACCTTGATGCCGACGTAGAGCGGATCGCCGGCCAGGGCCACCACGACCGAGTCGTCGGACGGCTGGCCGAACTGGTCGACCTCCCCCGTGACCACGCCGAACTGCGGTTCCTCGCCGGTGGTGAATCTCGCGATGCGCACGGGTTCGAGCCTATCGGCCGGTCCGGCGGCACCGCCGGTCCGGTCTCGGGACCTCGGAGCCGGCACTAGGCTCGAGCGGTGCAGGTGCTTCCCCGAGACGTCTGGCAGGCGCGCGCCGCGGCTCACGCCGCCCGGGTCGACTCCTTCGTCGAGCCGCACCTCGCCCGCCGTGCCGACGGACGCAAGCACCCCGTCCACGACTTCCTCTTCACCTACTACTCCCAGCGTCCCGCTCAGCTGCGTCGGTGGCACCCCGGGTTCGGCGTGGGGCTCGAGGACGGCGAGGACTACGACGCGCTCAAGGGCTACGAGCGGGTCGAGTGCGCAACCCGTCGTACCTCCCACGGGGCTGCGCACTCGACTCGCGTCTCGACGTCGTACGTCGCCTCGCAGCGCCCGCTGCTCGAGCAGCTGCACGCGCTGCTGACCGCCACCGCCGCGCGCCCCGCCCAGCTGGGCTGCTTCGGCCTGCACGAGTGGGCGATGGTGCACCGGACCGCGGACTCGGAGGGCGGCACCCGGCACGACTGGCCGCTGCGGCTCGGCGCCGCGGGGACCGACGCGGTGGTGGAGTCGCACCGCATCGCGTGCTCCCACTTCGACGCCTACCGGTTCTTCACGCCCACCGCGCGTCCGCTCAACACGCTCAGTCCCGGACGCGACGACCGGGTCGCGTTCGAGCAGCCGGGCTGCCTGCACGCGGGCATGGACCTCTACAAGCACGCGTTCCGGCTGACCCCGATGGTCTGCTCGGACCTGGTCGCCGACTGCTTCGAGCTCGCTCGGGACATCCGGGTGCTGGACATGCGGGCGGCGCCGTACGACCTCGGTGACCTGGGCGTGGAGCCGGTCCCGATCGAGACGACGGAGGGCAAGGCGGCGTACGTCGAGGCGCAGCGGGGCTTCGCCGAGCGTGGTGCTCCTCTGCGCGCCCGGCTGGTCGCCGAGTGCGAGCGGCTGCTCGCCGTTCCCGTGTGACGATCACCCGCATGGACCACACGGTCGGCGGCGCCGACGAGTCCCTCGACCAGCAGGGACGTGCGCGGGACGCCCTTCACGTTCCAGGCACCGGGCTTCCACGAGCGGCACGGCGACGGCGAGATCGTCCGCTGGGACGGCGTCCCGGTCGAGGGGCAGGCCGACGTGCACTTCCGCCAGGACCTCGGACCCGTCCCACCTTGGAAGAGGCGGGGTCAGGGGGCCTGCGCGAGGTCGCGTCGCCTCAGAACTCGTAGCCGAAGGTCTCGATGCTGTCGGCGAAGACCTCCGCCACCCGGTCCCGCGACGCGGAGCTGTAGAGCTCGCGGTAGTGGCCGGCGGGGCGGGCTTGGCCCTTCGCGCGCGGGAGGTCCGGGCTGCCGGGCAGGTCGAGCTTCTCCCAGACCTCCCGCAGCTCCTCGTCGAGGTGCTCGTACTGCAGCACCCGGTCGAGGGCGATCCGCCCGCCGATGCGGTACATCCGGCGGTTGTTGGCGAGCTGCTCGATCCACACCTCGGAGACGTACTGCTCGAAGTCGGGGAGCTCCGGGCGGTCCTTGTACTTCCAGTAGTAGAGGGAGACCACCGCGTCCCACGGGTTCCGCTCGATGGCGAAGGTGAAGTAGTCGCGCCACGCGGCCTCGCCCACGACCTCGCGCGCGGCCTTGGCGCCCATGTGGTTGTAGGCCTTGCGGGGAAGGGGCGGCGAGTCGAAGTTCTGCGGGGGGCAGCCACCGGCGGCGCGCCGGAGCTCCTCGTCCTCGGGACTGATCGCGGTGATGATGTCGTCGGGTCCGCACACCTTCGACAGGGCGATCTCCACACTGGTCCCCGCGGTCTTGCGGGTCTTGAGGAAGACGAAGCCCCTGGCATGCGACGCGATCACGGGCCCGACCCTATCCGTCGGCGACTGGCTACCGTGCCTTCCCATGACGGAGAACGCGAGCGAGCCGATGAACGCCTCCGCGCAGGACTTCCGGGACGAGGACTGGTACGGCGAGGAGCTCGGCGCGGCGCGTTTCCGTGGCTGCACCTTCACCGGCGTCGACTTCTCCGAGGCGTCGACAGCAGGCGCCGTGTTCGAGGAGTGCACGTTCCACGGCTGCCGGTTCAGCTCCTCGACGCACACCGCCACGGCGTTCGTCGCCTGCGACGTCCGGCGCACGTCGTTCTTCGACGCCACCCTCGACGGCTGCAAGCTCTCGGGGACCGTGTTCACCGAGTGCGTGCTGCGGCCGATGAGGGTGGTCGGCGGCCAGTGGCAGGGCGTCACCGTTCGAGGGACGAACCTCGCCAGGCTCGATCTCAGCGGGCTCGACCTCCGCGAGGCCGACCTTTCCGGGAGCGACCTGACCGCCACCGTCCTCGCCCGCGCTCGACTGGACCGGGCCTCGCTCCGGCAGAGCACCCTCGACCTGGCCGACCTGCGCGGGGCCGTGCTGGACGGTGCCGACCTCACCGCGGCCAGGCTGCGTCGTACCCGCGTGGACCTCGCCGGCGCCGTCCTGCTCGCCGAGCTGCAGGGGGCGGACGTCGACACCTCGGTCTAGGCGCCGGGTCGTCCAGGCATCGGTTCAGGACGGCAGGCGTCCGCGCAGGCCGTCGAGGACGAGACCCAGCCCGAGGTCGAAGTCCGGGATGGAGTCCAGGGCCCGGTCGACGGCGCCGGCGCTGATCGCCTGGCGGGCCGTCTGCTCCTCGAAGGTGTGGCCGAAGACGTAGTGCAGCAGCGTCCGGCTGCCCACGGCGACCAGCTCGGCGTCGGCACCGGCGGCGGCCAGGACGCGCTCCAGCTCGCGCGCCGGGCCCTGGGCGCCGAGGCCGAACGCCCAGGCGGTGGCGACCACGTCGGCGCCGTCGGTGACCGCCAGCATCGCCTCGCGCAGGTCACCGCAGACCTCGCGCAGCCGTTCGGTCGCCCCGTGCGAGCCGGACGGGAGGCCGCCACGCGTGGCCGGGCCCCGCACGAGGATCTCGTCCGCCACCGCCGCGAGCAGGGTCTGCTTGTTCTCGAAGTGGTGGTAGATCGCGCTCGGCTGGACGCGGAGCTCGGTGCCGAGCCGCCGCATCGTGAGGGCCGCCAGCCCGTGGGCGTCGAGCAGCTGGACGGCGTGCGCGAGGACGTCTGCCCGGTGGTGCGGCACCCGACCTCCCTGCCTCCGGCCGCCGGTCGGCGACGCCGGGCACCTTAACGTGAACAGCGTTCAGTCGAGGCGGGCCGGGCGACGCTCACGTCGTGGGTCGGGCCGAGGTCAGGCGGCGGCGTCAGCGGGGTCGTGCGCGACGAGCTCCTGGACCGCGTCGAGCAGCCGCCGCACGAGCGCGTCGTCGGCCAGCACGTCGCCCTCCATGGCGGGGACGTCGGCGACGATGTGCTCCGGGACGACCGCGCCGGCGATGCGCGCGGAGTGGCGCGCGTGCTCGTGGGCCCACTTGCCGCCGTACGGCGTGGGGGTGGCCCCGACGGCCGCGAACGGCTTGCCGACGATGGCGCCCTGTCCGTAGGGCCGGGACAGCCAGTCGATGGCGTTGTTGAGCACGGCCGGCATGGTGCCGTTGTACTCCGGCGTCACGGCCAGGACGCGGTCCGCGGCGGCCACGGCCTCGCGGAGCGCCACGGCGCTCGCGGGCGCATCGTCACCGTCGATCTCCTCGTTGTAGAACGGCACGGCGTCGAGCCCCTCCACCACGTCGAGGACGATCCCGTCGGGAGCGTTGTCCCGCAGGTGCTCGGCGATGCGGCGGTTGAGGCTCTCGGCGCGCAGGCTGCCGAGGAGGACGGCGACACGGGTCTGGTTCTGGGTAGTCATGACCATCGAAACGGACCGCGGTCCGCTTCTATTCCCTCGTCCTCCAGGGTTTCCGGATGCCGCCTGCGCGCGGCGTCCCTACGCTGGTCGGGTGATCCGCCCGCTCCCCCTCCTCGACGAGCCCACCCCCGAGCGGTCGGACGCCGCTCGCAACCGCGAGGCGATCCTCGCGGCGGCGCTGCGACTCGTGGAGCACTGCGGTGTCGACGGCGTCTCCATGGAGGCGGTCGCCGCGGAGGCCGGAGTCGGGAAGGGCACGGTCTTCCGCCGTTTCGAGACCCGCGAGGGCCTGATGGCCGCCGTGCTCAACCTCTCGGAGACCGAGTGGCAGGCCGCGGTGCTGTCGGGCCCTCCACCCCTCGGCCCGGGCGCACCGCCGATGGACCGCCTGCTGGCCTTCGGCCACTCGCGCCTGCGTCTCAACCTGACCCACGGTGCGCTGATCCGGGCAGCCGGGCGGGCAGGGGCCCGGTCGTACGCCGCCGTGTCCTTCGCGTCCATGCACGTCCGATACCTGCTGGGCGAGCTGGGCGTGCGCGGCGACCTGCCGGTGCTGGCCACTGCGCTCCTCGCCCCGCTCGAGGTGGTCGTGCTGGAGCAGCAGGTGGAGATGGAGCACATGTCGCTGGAGCGGATCGAGGTGGGCTGGGACGACCTCGTACGCCGCGTGGTGGGCGCCTGACAGCGGTCAGCGGTGGTGGCGGCGCAGGCCGAACGTCAGCCCGTCCACGAGCGCCTGCCACGACGCCTCGATGACGTTGTGGCCGACACCGACGGTGACCCAGGAGCCCTCCCCGTCGCTGGTCTCGATCAGCACCCGGGTGATCGCGTCGGTGCCGTGCCCGCCCGGCAGCGAGGGGTCGAGGATGCGCACCTTGTAGTCGATCAGCTCGAACGTCGCCACCTCGGGGAACGCCTGTCCGATCGCCTCGCGCAGCGCCGCGTCGAGGGCGTTGACGGGTCCGTTGCCCTCCGCGGTGACGACGTACCGGGCCCCCTCCCGACGCAGACGGACGGTGGCCTCGGAGACCGCCTCCCCGTCGGTGCGCGTCTCGGTGATCACCCGCCAGGACTCGACGTCGAAGTACTGCGGGCGCCGGCCCTCGACCTCCTCGGCGAGCAGCAGCTCGAACGACGCGTCGGCCGCCTCGAAGGTGTAGCCGGTCTGCTCCATCGCCTTGACCCGGTCGGTCACGCGCGTCACGAGGTCACGGTCCTCGGACAGGTCGTAGCCCAGCTCGCGACCCTTGAGCTCGATGGAGGCGCGGCCGGCCATGTCCGAGACCAGCAGCCTCATGTCGTTGCCGACGCCGACCGGGTCCATGTGCTGGTAGAGGTCGGGGTCGACCTTGATCGCGCTGGCGTGCAGCCCCGCCTTGTGGGCGAAGGCGGAGGTGCCGACGTACGGCTGTCGCGAGGCGGGCGGGACGTTGGTGACCTCCGCGACGGCGTGGGCGATCCGCGTGGCCTCGCGGAGCAGGCCCGGCGGGAGCACCCGCCTGTCCAGCTTCAGCTCGAGGTTGGCGACGACCGCGACGAGGTCGGCGTTGCCGGTGCGCTCGCCGTAGCCGTTGAGGGTGCCCTGGACGTGGGTGGCGCCGGCGTCGACGGCGGCGAGGGTGTTGGCCACGGCGCAGCCCGTGTCGTTGTGGCAGTGGATGCCGACGCGGGCGCCGGTGGTGTCGATGACGTCCTGGACCACGCCTCCCACCCAGTCCGGCAGCATCCCGCCGTTGGTGTCGCACAGGGCCACCACCTCGGCACCGGCCTCCACCGCCGTGCGGAGGACCTCCAACGCGTAGGCGCGGTTGCCGCGGTAGCCGTCGAAGAAGTGCTCGGCGTCGAGGAACACCGTCTGCCCTTCCTCGCGCAGGTGGGTGACGGTGTCGCGGACCATCGCGAGGTTCTCCTCGAGCGTGGTCCGCAGCGCGAGCTCGACGTGGCGGTCGTGGGACTTCGCGACCAGGGTGACCACGGACGCGCCCGAGTCGCGCAGCGCCGCGACCAGCGGGTCGTCCGCCGCCGCCGTCCCGGCACGTCGGGTCGCGCCGAAGGCAGCCAGCCGGGCGTGGCGCAGGTCGAGGTCGTCCTGCGCGCGGCGGAAGAACTCGGTGTCCTTGGGGTTGGCCCCCGGCCACCCGCCCTCGATGAACCCGACGCCCAGGTCGTCGAGCTGGCGCGCGATCGCGAGCTTGTCGGCGACCGAGAGGCTCAGCCCCTCCTGCTGGGCGCCGTCGCGCAGGGTGGTGTCGTAGACGTGGAACTCACCGTGCAGGTCCATCGAGGCTTCCTCGGTCCGGGGTCTGGGAGAGGGTGACGGGTGGAGCAACAAAAAGACCTCTCGGGAGACGAGAGGTCGGCGCGACGGAGGGTGCTCCGTCGCGCTAGGCGATGATGACGATCGTGCGGCTGGCCACGGCCCCATGCTGCCACGGCGCCGCCGGGAGCGGGCTGCGTCTCGGGATGCGGCACCGCGCCCTCCCGCGACGGGTCCGCCGCCCTCAGTCGTCGAAGCCGCGGGCGGCGAGCGCGTCGCCCATCTCGTCCGCGCGCCGCAGCGCGCCGACGATGAGGGGTACGGCGAAGGCGCGGGCGCTGGCACCGCGTCCCCGGGCGTGCTGCGCCTCCCGGACCTCCCCGGCCAGCTCGAGGACCAGTGGAACGCTGCGGATGCCGAGGCTGAGCAGCAGGCCGACGCGCTCGGGGTCGACGCCCGTGAACCGCAGGCGGCGGGCGAGCCCCACCACGACGTCGATGAGGTCGGTGGTCCGGGTGGTCAGCGTGACGAGGTTGGCGAGCAGCACCAGGGCCAGGAGCACGCCCACGACGACGGCGGCGCGATCCCAGCCGGCGACCACCACCTGGAAGACGCCGAGCGGGACGGCCACCCACAGGAGCGGGCGCACGGACGCCCAGAGCAGGGACAACGGCAGCCGCGCCACGGCGTACCCGGCCAGGACGCAGGCGACGAGTGCGGCTGCCCGGACGGGGGTCCCGACCATGACGGACACGGCGCCGACGACGGCCAGGCCGGCGAGCTTGACCCCGGCGGGAAGTCGGTGGACCACGGACGTGCCCGGACGGTAGAGCCCGACGACGCCGGTCACGACATCAGCTCGCGGTAGTGGCGGAGCGCGCCCGCAGGAGCGCCGTCGTGCACGAGCCGTGACTCGTCGAAGACCAGCACCCGGTCGAACCCGGCGACCAGGTCGAGGTCGTGGGTGACGAGGACGACCTGCTGCGGGAGGCGGGCGACCAGGTCGGCGACCATCCGGGTGTTGCGGAGGTCGAGCAGGGTCGTGGGCTCGTCCATGACGAGCAGGCGGGGCTCGGTGACGAGGACGGAGGTGAGGGCCAGCAGCTGCTTCTGCCCGCCCGAGAGCAGGTGGGCGGCGTGGTCGGCGTGCTGGGCGAGGCCGTGTGCCCTCAGCACGTCCTCGACGCGGGCGGCCACCTCGGCCTTGGACAGTCCGCGGCGCCGCAGCCCGAACGCCACGTCCTCGGCGACCGTCGGCATCACGATCTGCGAGTCGGGGTCGGTGAAGCAGAACCCCACGTCCCTGCGCACCTCCCGGCCGTGACGCCGGGTGTCCCGGCCCTCGACGCTCACCGTGCCCTCGGACGGCACGACGAGGCCGTTCAGCATCCGGGCGAAGGTGGACTTGCCCGAGCCGTTGGCCCCGATGACCCCGATCCGGTGCTCCTCCAGCCGGACGTCGAGGTCCCGGACGACGGGCTCGCGCCGGCCGGCGTACGTGTGGGTGACACCCGAGACCTCGATCAGCACGGCTCCCCCGTCGCGTCGACCGACTCGACCACCATGGCCACGCCCAGTCCTCCCCCGGCAGCCACCGCGGCCAGGCCGAGGCGTCCCTGCCGCCGGGTCACGAGGCGCGAGAACAGCCGCACCACCAGCACCGCGCCCGAGGCACCCCACGGGTGACCGAGGGCCAGGGCACCGCCCTCGGGGCAGACCCGTCCGGGGTCCAGGCCGAGCTCGTCGCAGCACGCGAGCACCTGGCCGGCGAACGCCTCGTTGAGCTCGACCGCGTCGATGTCGTCGAGCCCGACGCCGGCGCGCTCCAGCGCCAGGCGCACCGCGGGGACCAGGCCACGGCCCGGTCGCGCCGGGCCGACGCCGGCGGTCGCCGTGCTCAGGATCCGCAGGCCGGGGAGGCCGAGCCGCTGCTGCGTCGCGGCACTGGTCACCGCCACGGCGGCGGCACCGTCGCTGATGCCGCAGGAGTTGCCGGCGGTCACGGTGCCGCCCGGCACGAACGCCGGCCGGAGCCGGGCGAGCCGGTCCGGCGTCAGGCCGGCGCGGGGTCGGTCGTCCCGTACGACGCCGCCGACGGCGACGACCTCAGCGTCGAACGCCCCGCTCTCCCGTGCCGCGACCGCCCGCGCGTGGGACCGTGCGGCGTAGGCGTCCTGCCGCACCCTGCTCACCCCTGCCTCGGACGCCAGCAGGTCGTTGGCGACACCCATGTCGAGGTCGACGTCCGCGGGTGCGAACGGCGCTCGCTCGTAGCGCACGGGCTCGCCCCCGTCCACGGGCGGCCAGGACCGCCAGGGAGCCGTGCTGGCGGACTCGGCGCCCCCGGCCAGGACCGTCCGGGCACCGCCTCGCACCAGCTGCGCCGCGAGGTCGATCGCGGCGAGGCCGCTCGCGCACTGCCGGTCGACCGTCAGTCCGGGGACGTGGTCCGGCAGGCCCGCCTCGAGCGCGGCGAGGCGCGCGAGGTTGCCGCCCGGACCCATGCAGTTGCCGAGCACGACGTCGTCGACCTCGTCCCCGGCCGGGCCCAGGCGGTCGACCAGGGCGGTGAGGACGGCCGCTCCCAGCTGCTGGACGGGCACCCCGGCGAGCGAGTGGCCCGCCGTCCCGATGGGCGTGCGGGCCGCAGCGACGACCACGGGCGCGTCGGCGGTCGTCACGCGTCCACCGGCTCGACCGCCGCGACCGCCGTCGCGAGGGCGACCCGGTCGATCTTCCCGCTCGGGGTGAGGGGCAGCGTCGGCAGGTGCACCCACCGGCGTGGCCGCTCGGCGGGCGCCAGTGCCTGGCGGGCCAGGGACCGCAGTCGCGGGACGTCGTCCGCGCAGGAGACGACCGCGACCACCACCTCGCCCAGGTCGGGGTGCGGACGACCGACGACCGCCACCTCGCCGGCCGCCCCCGCGCGGAGCCGGTGCTCGATGTCGGCGACGAGGACCGTCGCCCCACCGGTGGTGATGCCCCCCGCGCGCCCCAGCACGCGCACGTGCCCGCCGGTCAGCTCTCCCCGGTCCCCCACCGTCGTCCAGCCGTCGCTGTCGCGGCGGAGCGTGCGCCCCGGCTCCGCGTAGCCGAGGCAGGTGTACGGCGACCGCACCCACAGCTCGCCGGCACGCGCCGTCACCTCCACGTCGGGGAAGGGACGCAGCGCGTCGGCGTGCTCGCCCCAGGCGACGAACGAGAGCTCCGCGGCGCCGTAGTAGTGGCTGACCCGCGCCCCGGCGGCACGCGCGGCGTCGTACGTCGTCCGGTCGAGGCGGTCCCCGGCGACGAGGACGTGCAGGTCCGCCAGGTCCGACGGGGCCTCGGCGAGCAGCCGTCGCAGGGTGGAGGGGACCAGGTGGGCGTGGGTCGCCTCGCGGGGACCCGGGACGAGGGACGCTCCCGCCCACCGGGCGTGCGCGGCGGCGAAGAGGTTCATCGTCGCGGCCAGGGGGCCGGGGACCCACACCCGGCTGCTGTGTCCGACCCCGAGCAGGCTGCTGACGTGGTGGAACGAGTCGACCCAGGAGCCGGTGGTGCGCAGGACCGTGCGCGATGCGCCTGCGGTCCCCGAGGTCGCGAGGGCAAGTGGCCGCCGCTGCGCGTGGGCGTCCTGGAACGCCGCGAGAGGGTCCTTCGCGGCGAGGACGTCGACGGGGTCGGCCCCCGGTCCGGCCCCCGGACCGGCCTCCGGACCGGCCTCCTGATCAGCGGAGGGCATCAGCCGGCTCGGCGGACCGGCTCCGGCGTTCCGGGAGCAGGCCCGGGTAGGCCGCGTGCACCCCGCGGGCGACGAGCGCGCAGATGACGGCCTTGGCCACGTCGCCCGGGATGAAGAGGAGGTCGACCTTCACCGCGGCGCCGAGGCTGAGATCGGCTCGGAGGATCATGCCGACGATGCCGAGAGCGTGGATGACCACGACCCCGCCGACCAGGGCGGCGAGCAGGCCCGGGAGCAGCCGGTAGGGGGCGCGGAACGCGTACGTGAGCGCACCGACGACGAACGCGCCGACCACCCAGCCGACGAAGTACCCGATCGACGTGCCGGCGAGGATGCCGAGGCCGCCGCGACCGCCGGCGAGCAGGGGCAGCCCGAGGGCGACGAGGGCGAGGAACAGCAGCACGGCCAGGGCACCACGGCGCGGCCCGAGGATCGCGCCGGCCAGCATCACGCCCAGGGTCTGGGCGGTGATGGGGACGGGCGAGCCGAACGGCGACAGGGCCGGGATGAGCCCCAGTGCGGCCACGACGCCGGCGAAGACGGCGATCATCGCGATGTCTCGGCTGTCCGGTACGGCGGGGGTGCGGGACATCGATCGTCCTCCGGCTCGTGGGCGGGGCCACCTGAACGGCGTTCAGGTGACGGCGCACAGGCTAGGCGTGGACCTGGGGCGCGTCAAAGCCGGGCACGGCCCCCGCGCCGGTCGCCGTCACGGCGCGAGGCCCGCGCACGCGCGGAGCCGGCGCAGGTCGGCGTCGAAGGCGGCCGCACCGGAGCCGGTGATGACCCGCGGCAGACCGTCGGTGCCGATGCGAGCGGGTTCCCACGCGGCCTCGGTGACGGAGGCCCGCCCGGACGGCGACCGCGGCGGGCGCACCGTCAGCGTCAGGACGCCGGTCGTCGACGCGGCCTCCGACGTCTGGGAGTACCAGGCGTAGTTCCCCAGCCCGTAGGCCACGTAGCCGGGTCCGAGGCGCCCGTCGCCCTGGAGCACGTGCGCGTGGCTGCCGACGACGATGTCCGCACCTGCCTCGACGAGGTCGGCGGCCAGCGAACGCTGCCCGCTGCTCGGGCAGCGCTCGCCCTGGACCCCCCAGTGCAGGTAGACCAGCACCACGTCCGCCGAGCGGTCGGCCGACTCCACGGTCCGCAGCAGACGGCCGGGGTCGAGGGCGTCCGCCGTGCCGGCCGAGCGGTCGGTCGCGGCCCAGTGCCCGGTGGGGTCGGCGGTGGGGTCGGCGTCGGCGAGCGTCGCGCCGATCGTGGCGACGACGGTCCCACCGACGTCGAGCTCCGCGGGGCGGAACGCCTCCTCGGCGTCCCGCCCGATGCCGACCACCGCCAGGGGCGGATCCGCCGTCAGCGCCGCGTCGACGGCGTCGAACATCCCCGGGAGCGGGTCGCGGCCGAAGTCGAGGGCGTGGTTGTTCGCCATCGAGGCCACGTCGACGCCGGCCGCGGCCAGCGCGGAGAAGGCTCCCGGCGGCGCCTGGAAGGTGTACCGCTTCCCAGGATCGGGGGTGCCCCCGGTCCCGACGGACGTCTCCAGGTTGACGACGGCGACGTCCGCCGCCGCCAGGGCGGCGGTCGCCGGGGCGAGGGCGGTGGCCGGGTCCCCGAGGCGGTCGCGGAGCACCCCCTCGAAGTGGACGTCGCCGGCCACCGCGATCGTCAGTGGGGCAGGCCGCGGGCGCTTCGGGACGGGCGTGCCGCCTGCCGACGGAGGGGGCGCGACCTCCGCGGACGCCGTCGGCGGGCGGGAGGACGACGTGCCCGGCGCTGACCCGGTCGAGCAGCCGGCCGCCAGCACGCTCGCGGACAGGACACCCACCGCCGCGACGGCGCGGCGCCTGCGGCGTGACGTCGTGCCGGGGGTCGGCGTCATCACCGCAGCCAGGCCAGCACGGTGCGGATCGTCCGCGCGAGCTGCGCCGGGTCGACGACGTCGGGGGTGTCGGTCTCGTCGTGGTAGGCGCCGTACGACGTGCCGCCGAGGCGCACGCCGGGCAGGCCGTCGCGGACGAACGACCAGTGGTCGCTGGACGCCTGCCCCGTCTCGAGCACGTGCGGGACCCGTGCCCGCTCGGCCGCGCCGGCCACCTCGGCCCGCAGCGCCGACGGCTCGGAGACACTGCCGATCGGCAGCACCTCGCCCACCCCGACCCGGTCCAGGGACACCATCCCGCGCAGGCTGCGCCGCTCCTGGCCGGCCAGCCCCGCGACGTACGCCCGGGAGCCGTAGTGGTGGTGCTCGTCGCCCTCGCCGCGCGGCTCCTCCGACCCGAACGCGACCAGCACGAGGGGCAGCCGGGTCCGGGAGTCGCGGGTGGCCTCCGCGATCGCGAGCAGGGCACCGACGCCGGACGCGTTGTCCTCCGCCCCGGGCGCCTGGGGCACGGTGTCGAGGTGCGCCCCGACCGCGAGCCAGGGCTCGCCGGGCCGCACGTCGCCACGGGTCGCGACCAGGTTGACGCTGGTACCACCCGCCACGGGCACGCCCCACGAGACCCCCGGCGGCGAGTGGAACCGTTGCCGGGTCACCTGCCACCCGTGGCGCTCGAGCTGCTCCTCCACCCAGTCCGCCGCCCGGAAGTAGGCGCGCGTGTGCCCGGGTCGCGGTCCGATCTCACCCGCCAGGTGGCGGACCGCGTCCATGGCGATCCCCACCTCGCCGTCCGCCGGTCGGACCCGGGGCGGTGCTGGCTGCGGGGGCTCGGGGGACGTCTCTGTGGTTGGGGCAGAAGTGGTCGGCGCAGGGGTCGCTGACGCAGCCGGGTGGTTGTCGCTCTCAGGCGATGGCTCGGTCGTGGAACAGGCCGACACCAGAACGGCGATCGCCAGGGCGAGCGTGGCTTTCCGCAACAGACCTCCTCCGGTCGTCTGTCGGACGCGCCTCCAGGCACGATAGTTGCCGCCGAGTCAGCAGCGCGGGTCTCCTACGTCCGCCGGGTGAATCTGACGTCGCCGTTGGGTAGTCGGTCGGCGGTGTAGGTGGGGTCGTGGGCGCGGTGGTGGTGGTGCGAGCAGAGGAGCACGCCGTTGGCCAGGTCGGTGGGTCCGTGCTGCGTCCACGGGGTCCAGTCCAGCGCTCTATTCGCAAGCCGGTTCGAACAACAGGATCAGACGAACGTCGGGAAGGTGGGTGCCGGGAGCGGGCCGGTCGTCCGGTCCCGCGCCACCTCGTAGCCGTGCGCGACCTCCACCAGCGTCGCCTCGCTGCCGGCCGTCCCCCAGAACGACACCGCCACCGGCAGCCCTGCGGCCAGCTCGGTGGGGACTGTGACGAGGGGGTAGCCCGCGACCGCCGCGGGGCCGCTGCAGGCCCCCGTGAAGTGCTCGGCGTTGACGAGGTCGATGGGGTGGGCCGGGGGGTACGACGGGGTGACGAGCGCGTCGAGGTCGTGCTCGCGGAGCACCTGGTCGATGCCGCCCTCCCGCGTGGCGGCCACGCCGCGAGCACGGGCCTCGAGGTGCTCCGGGCTCCCGGCGAGGGGACCGGCGAGCGCCTTCTCCAGGAGCGACTGGCCGAAGTGGGCCAGCTCGGTCCCGGCGTGACGGCGGTTGAAGTCGACCACGTCCTCCAGCGTCCGCGGCACCTCTCCGCTGCGGGTCGCGAGGTAGTCGGCGAGACCCGAGCGGAACTCGGCCAGGAGCACGAGCACCTCGTCCCGGACGACCTGCTCCCCCAGCACCGGCAGGTCGGTGCCGTCGACGACGGTCGCGCCCTCGGCGGCCAGCAGTGCCACCGCGCGCTCGGCGGCCGCGTCGGCGTGGAGCGAATAGCCCCAGTAGGTCCGTCGCGGCACGCCGATCCGCTTCCCGGCCAGCCGGCCGGGCACGGCGTGGGAGGAGTAGTCGGTGCCGTTCCCGGCCAGCACCGTCAGCAGCGCCGCGGCCTCCCGGACGGTCGCGGCCATCGGACCCGGCGAGTCCTGGGAGTGCGAGATCGGCACGACGCCCTCGGTGGGGACCGTGCCGACCGTGGGCTTGATGCCGACGCAGCCGTTGAAGGCAGCCGGGCACGTGATCGAGCCGTCGGTCTCCGTGCCGACCGCGAACGCCGCCAGTCCGGCCGCCACCGCGGCGCCGCTGCCCGAGCTCGAGCCGCCCGCGGAACGGTTCAGCGCGTAGGGGTTGCGCGTCAGCCCGCCGTAGGCAGACCACCCCGACGTCGACGACTCGTCGCGGAGGTTCGCCCACTCGGAGAGGTTGGTCTTGCCGAGGACGACCATCCCAGCGTCACGCAGCCGTCGCACGAGGGGCGCGTCCCGGTCGGGCGGCGGCGCATCGGCGAGCGCGAGCGACCCGGCCGTCGTGGGCAGGTCGTGGGTGTCGATGTTGTCCTTCACCAGCACCGCACGGCCGTGGAGCGGCCCGCGCGCCGCTCCGGAGGACGCCTCCCGGTCCAGCCGGTCCGCCTGCTGGAGTGCACCCGGATGTGGCGTGCAGATCGCGTTGACCCGGGGCTCGACCTCCTCGCTCCGCTGCAGGAGCCGTTCGACCTCCTCGCGAGCCGCGGACGGCTGGGGGTGCACCATGGCGTGATCATGCCTGACCGCGCTGCTGGCACGATCATCCCCATGGCCGAGCGCGTGACCTTCCCCAGCGTCAGCGGCGAGAGGCTCGCCGGCATCCTCGACCTGCCCGAGGGCCCGGTGCGCGGGTGGGGCGTCTTCTCCCACGGCTTCACGCTCGGCAAGGACTCCCCTGCCGCCGCCCGGATCTGCAAGCAGCTCGCCGCCGAGGGCGTCGGCATGCTGCGCTTCGACAACCTCGGGCTCGGCGACTCCGAGGGCGACTGGGGCGACGGGTCGTTCTCCCACAAGGTCGCCGACACCGTCGAGGCGGCGAGGTTCCTGGCCGGGACCGGCAGGCCCGTCGAGATCCTGGTGGGCCACTCGTTCGGCGGCGCCGCGGTCATCGCCGCCGCACGCGACATCCCGGAGGCGCGCGCCGTCGCGACCGTCGGGGCGCCGTACGACCCCTCGCACGTCGAGCACCAGTACGACGCCGTCGTGGAGCGCGTGCTCGCCGAGGGAGAGGCGCAGGTCAGGCTCGGCGACAAGGCGCTGACGATGAAGCGTGCCTTCGTCGAGGACGTGCGCCGGGCCGACCTGGCCGACGCCATCCGCGAGCTCGGACGGCCACTGCTGGTGCTGCACTCCCCCACCGACGAGACCGTCGCGATCCGCAACGCCAGCGACATCTTCAACGCCGCCCGGCACCCGCGCAGCTTCGTCTCCCTCGAGGGGTCGGACCACCTGCTCACTGCTCGCGGCCAGGCCCGTCGCGCGGCACGGATCATCAGCGCGTGGGCCGAGCCCTACCTCGCCGAGGACGAGCGCGACGACTAGCGGGTGACCGGCCCTCGGAGAACGGCCGGATCCCTCAGAGCCAGGCCGGCAGCCGCACGTCCGAGAAGGGCGCACCGTCGTCCGGGGACCACACCCGCTCGCCCGACGTGGCGGCCGCACCCAGTCCGGAGGCCACGGCGCCCACGAGCAGGACGGCGACCGTCCACACCACACCCTGCCCCGCGAGGCGGTCCACGACGCGGTGGACGGGTGAGCGCAGCCGGCCGCTGCCCGGTCCCCACCACATCCCGAGCGCGAAGAACCCGCCGATGAGCGCCAGGGACGCCGTCATCGAGAACGACGCGGCGAAGCAGCACAGCGCGACGGCGGTCCCGATGCCGAGGCTCCAGGTCAGCAGCAGCAGCGTTCCCGCCCCGCCCGAGACGAGGTGCCAGGGGGCGGCGAGCAGCACCTGCACCCCGTCGTACCAGCGGACCCCCCGGAGCCGGCGCCGGTCGCCGACCCGGCTCGCCGCGAGCGAGCCGCTGCGCAGCAGCCAGGCAGCGGTCGCCAGCAGGGCGAGGGCGACGTACGGCGCCAGCACGATGCCGGCGACGACGGCCGCCCCCAGGACGAGCACGAGCACCGTCCGGCGCAGGCGCTCGCCCGCAGAGGCGCGGGCGGGCAGGTCGTGGTCGTGCTCGTCCCACGGGTGGGTGCCCGGGGGCAGCACGTGCGTGGGCCGCTGCTGCGGGAGGTCCTGGGTCCACGGAGCGGCCTGCGGGGACGGCGTGCCCACGCGGGTGGGCGCGACCAGGTCCTGGTGGAGAGCCGCCGCCATCGGCACGGTCACCGGTGACGGCTCCGGCACGGGGCCCGCAGGGGGTGCGGAGTGCCCGGACAGGCCGGTCAGCCACTCGCGCACCTCGGCCAGCGGAGGACGATCGTGCGGTGCGGGCGCGAGGGCCTCCTCGACCACCGGGCGCACCCTCGGGTCGAGACCGCGGAGGTCGTGCTCCCCCCGCCGTACGCGGTCCATCACCGCCATCGACGGCCCGCTTCCGAACGGCGCCCGCCCGAGGCCGGCGAAGGCGACGGTCGCCGCCCAGGCGTGGACGTCGGAGGCGGCGGTGGCGTCGTCGCCGTGCAGGATCTCGGGCGCGAGGTAGCCGGGTGTGCCCAGCAGCCAGCCCGTCATCGTGAGCCGGGGGTCGTCGGCCACCCGGGCCAGCCCGAAGTCGATGAGGATCGGGGTCCGCCCCTCCATCACGACGTTGGAGGGCTTCACGTCGCGGTGGAGCACACCGACGGCGTGCACGGCCTGCAGGGCCTCGGCGAGGCAGTCGGCGAGCCAGACGAGGTCGTCGCCGGCCAGTGGCCCCTCCTCCTGCACGTGGTCGTGGAGGGCGAGACCGGGGACGTAGCGCGTGGCGACGTACGGCACGTCGCCCCACGGGTCGGCGTCGACGATCTCGGCCACCCGACGGCTGCGGATGCGGCTCAGCGAGCTGACCTCGCGGGCGAGCCGTTGCCGCGCCTCGTCGTCTCCGACGATGTGGGGACGCAGCACCTTGATCGCCACCGGCCGCTCACCGGGGCGCTGGCCGAGGTGGACGACACCCATGCCGCCCTCGCCGAGGCGGGCGCGCAGCGCGTACCCGCCCACCGACAACCCGGGCGGCGGCGCCTGAGGGGACGTCGTCACGGCGTCGAGGCTACCGGCCGGACGCCCTGGAGACCGTCAACAGACCCGGTGCAGCCAGCCGAAGCTGTCCTCGGCGCGGCCGTACTGCATGCCGACCAGGGCCTCGCGGATGCGCATGGTGAGGTCGGTCCGGGCGGGTGCCGGGACGTCGCCGCGGGGGGACCTGAGCTCCCCGACCGGCGTGACGACCGCTGCGGTGCCGCAGGCGAAGATCTCGGTGATCTCGCCGCTCGCCACGCCGTCGCGCCACTCGTCGATCGAGAACTTCCGCTCCTCGACGGGGTAGCCGAGCTTGCCGGCGAGCTCGATGATCGAGGCCCGGGTGATGCCCTCCAGGATCGTCCCGGTCTCCGGGGTCACGATGCGGCCGTCGGCGTGGACGAAGAACAGGTTCATCCCGCCGAGCTCCTCGATGTAGCGGAACTCCTGGTCGTCGAGGAAGACGACCTGGTCGCAGCCCTGCTCGATGGCCTCGCGCTGGGCGGCCAGCGATGCGGCGTAGTTGCCGCCGGTCTTCGCGGCACCCATCCCGCCCCGACCCGCGCGGGTGAACGTCTCCGACAGCCAGAGCGTGACCGGGCGGACACCGCCCTTGAAATAGGCACCCGCCGGCGAGGCGATCACCATGAAGGTGACGTGCTGCGCCGGCCTGACGCCCAGGAAGGACTCCGAGGCGAACATGAAGGGCCGCAGGTAGAGCGACTTCTCGCCGGCGCCCTCCCCTGTCGAGCTCCGGGGCACCCACCGCTGGTCGACCTCGACCAGCGCGTCGACGCAGGCGACGAAGTCCTCGACCGGCAGCTCCGGGAACGCGAGCCGCCGGGACGAGCGGACCATCCGCGCGGCGTTCTGGTCGGGACGGAAGGTCCAGATCGAGCCGTCCTCGTGCCGGTAGGCCTTCATCCCCTCGAAGGTCTCCTGCGCGTAGTGCAGCACCGCTGTCGCGGGATCGAGGGAGATCGGCCCGTACGCCGTGATGCGGGCGTCGTGCCAGCCCTGCTCGGGGGTCCACTCGACCGTGAGCATGTGGTCGGTGAAGTGGGTGCCGAAGCCGGGGTTGGCCAGGATCTCGGCCAGCCTGGCGTCGTCGACCTGGGACGGGTTCGGCGTCGTGCTGATCTGCATGGGGTCAACCTATCCGCAGGGTCGTCAGGTGAGGAGGGCGGCGATCGCGTCGCCGACCTCGGCCGTACGACGGGTCGTCCCGGGGCTGCGTCGGGCGAGGTCGGCGAGCACGGCCTGCTCGATCGCGGCGGCCGCCCCGGTGTGGCCGAGGTGGTCGAGCAGCAGCGCCCCCGACAGGATGGCCGCGGTCGGGTCGGCCAGCTGACGTCCGGCGATGTCCGGTGCCGAGCCGTGCACGGGCTCGAACATCGACGGCGTCGTGCGGTCAGGGTTGACGTTGCCGGACGCGGCCAGCCCGATGCCGCCGGTGATGGCGGCGGCGAGGTCGGTGATGATGTCGCCGAAGAGGTTGTCGGTGACGATCACGTCGAAGCGGGCCGGGTCGGTGCTCATGAAGATCATCGCCGCGTCGATGTGCATGTAGTCCGTCGTGACGTCGGGGTGCTCGGCCGCCACCGACTCGAAGAGGCGCCACCACACGGCCCCGGCGTGCACCAGCACGTTGGTCTTGTGGACCAGCGTCAGCTTCTTGCGCGGGCGACGCTGAGCGCGGGCGAACGCGTCGCGGAGCACCCGCTCCACGCCGTACGCGGTGTTGACCGAGACCTCGGTCGCCACCTCCGCCGGCGTGCCGACGCGCAGCGCACCGCCGTTGCCGGTGTAGGGGCCCTCGGTGCCCTCGCGCACGACGACGAAGTCGACCTCTCCCGCCTCCAGGACGTGGTCCGCGAGGGGCGACGTCGCGCCGGGGTAGAGCCGCGACGGCCGGAGGTTGACGTAGTGGTCGAGCTCGAAGCGCAGCCGCAGCAGCAGGCCCCGCTCGAGGAGGCCCGGCGGGAGCGCCGGGTCGTTCGGCTTCCCACCGACCGCCCCCAGCAGGATCGCGTCGTGCCCCCGCACCTCCTCGAGCACCGAGTCCGGGAGCACCTCGCCGGTCGCGAGGTAGCGCTCCGCGCCCAGGTCGTACGACGTCGTCCCGAACGTCACCGGCGAGGCGACCTCGAGCACCTTGAGCGCCTCGGCCGTCACCTCCGGCCCGATCCCGTCGCCCGGGATGACGGCGAGGGTCGGGGAGGCGGGCTGCGGGGTCTGTGGGGACATGCGACGCAGGCTAGTTGTCGTCGAAGCGCTCGCCGCCGTTGTCTCGCCGGTCAAGCGAGCGCTGCAGCGCCCGGGTGGCGTGCTCGGAGCTGCGCGGGTTCTCGGGGTCGTGGGCGGCGGGGCCCCAGTCGGGATACATGTCGTACATCGGTCTCGCTCCTCGTGGTGCGGGTCGGCTGGTCGGTGTGCTGCGGACGGTGCGTGTCCGAAGCCACCGACACCACGACGGGGTGAGGGATGGGGTGCTCGCGGGGATCGCCCGGAGGCCCGGCCGACGGCCTGGAGCGTGCGGGTCGCGCACGTCCGCGGGGACGTCGTGCGTCAGGACCCGCCGCGGAGGCGGCGGCTTCGAACTGTCGGGCCGGGCGGCGGATCGAGTTCCTCGTCAACGCCGGGACACCGCGACGAGGTGGCCTGACTCAGGCCTCGCCGCGGCTCTCGATGAGTACGAGGAAGCTCCGCATGGTGCGAGGAGCCTACGACGAGGTCGGCCTGCGCGTCAGGCATTTCCGGCGGGTGTCACATCATGAGACGGCCGACCAGCCACTGGAATCGTCGGAGCACCGTGACAGACTCTGCGGTCCCATGTCCGCACCTCCCGAGCTCCCCGAGATCGTCTCCCGCGCCTTCGACGTGTGCCGACGAGCCGGCTACGTCGCGTTCTGCCGCAACGAGACCGGGCGGCTGCTCGCCGCGCTCGCCGCGACCCGCGGCGGGACCATGGCGGAGTTCGGCACCGGCTGCGGCGTCGGCACCGCGTGGCTGCGCAGCGGCGTCCGCAACGGCGCCCGCATCCTCACCGCCGAGCTGGACGAGCGGCTCGCCGTCGCCGCCCAGCAGATCTTCGTCGAGGACGACAAGGTCGAGGTGCTGGCGGCCGACTGGAGCGTGCTGCGCGACCGCGGCCCGTTCTCGCTGCTCTTCCTCGACTCCGGCACCCCGTCCGAGGTCGGCGTCGACATGATCATCGACCTCGTCGAGCCGGGCGGCATCGTCGTGCTCGACGACTTCGCCCCGTGCGAGTCCTGGCCGCCGATCACCTACGGGCGCGTCGACACGCTGCGCGAGGAGTGGCTCACCGACGAGCGGTTCACCGCGGTCGAGGTGATGGTCGCTCCCGACGCCTCGGCCCTCATCGCCACCCGTCGCTGACCCCGTCGCTGACCCGTCGCTGACCCCGTCGCCGGAGTAGCCCGTCCGGACCACCCGCCATGGTCCGAACGGGGTGGTCTGGACCAGCCCTCACGGCACGTGCGAGCCATTTGTCGTACAACGGGCAACCACATCTCCCGCCGGGACCTTGACTGTGACACGCACCACCCGGTGCAGGCCGCACAGGTCGGCCAGTCCCCCGCGTCCCTCGGTTGGAGATCCCCCATGCAGAGCCCCTCTCGGCGCACCACCAAGGTCCTGGTCGCTGCCACCACCCCCGTCGCCGTCGTCTGCGCCGCCGCCATGGTCTACCAGGCGTCGTACGCCTCCTTCAGCGGACAGACCCGCAACTCCGGCAACGACTGGTCGACCGGCTCGGTCAACCTGACCGACGACGACAACGGCTCGGCGCGCTTCCAGGTCAACAACATGGTGCCGGGCGACACCGACTCCAAGTGCCTCAAGGTCACCGCGACGGCGTCCGTGCCCAGCACGGTCAAGGGCTACAGCGTCAACCCCGTCCCGTCCACGAGCGGCCTGGAGAACCGGGTCCTCATCACGATCAAGGACGGCACCGGCGGCTCCTTCGCCGACTGCTCCGGGTTCACCGCGGAGAACACCCTGATCACCAACGTCCCGCTCTCCCAGCTCGCGATGGCGAACAGCTACGCCGCCGGCATCGGTGGCTGGGTGATCCCGGCGGGGACGTCCCACAAGACCTACCAGCTCACCTGGAAGTTCGACACGACGGGCATGACCCAGTCGCAGATCGACCAGCTGCAGGGCACCCGCACCGGCATCGACATGCAGTGGGAGATGCGCAGCAACTGACGACCGGCCGGTCCCCCACCGGCCTCCGCCTTCCTCGGGAGCAGGCACCATGCACGACACGCGGCACCACCACCGGTCAGCCGGGTCCACCTGGGCCCGGCTGGTCGTGGTGCTGCTGGCGCGCGCCTACCGCTCGGTGCTGCTCACGCTGTCCGCGGCGGCGATCCTGCCGCTGCTGCTCACGAGCATGGCCGGCTACGTCATCGACTCGGGATCGATGCGGCCGACGATCTCGGAGGGCGACGTCGTCGTGGCCCGCCCGTTCGCGGCCGGCGAGCGTGTCGACGTGGGCCGGGTGTACGTCTTCGAGGACCCGGCCGTGCCGGGTCGGCTGCTGGTCCACCGGATCGTCGAGCGGCGCGACGACGGCGACTTCACGACCGCCGGCGATGCCAACGACCTCACCGACGTGACGCCGCTCGACGCCGCCGACATCCGCGGTCGGGGCGTGCTGCTCGTCCCCTACGCCGGGCTTCCCGTCCACTGGATGCACACCGGGCAGTGGTGGCGCCTGGCGCTCTGGCTGCTGCTCACGGTGGGCGCCTTCCTGGTCGCCGCGCGGCGGCTGGAGGACGAGCCGCCCTCCTGGCTGCAGCGCCTGCGCCGGCGCGTGCGTCGCCGCCGCGCCGTCCCCCCGCCCCCGCGCCGACCGGCGGTCCCGGTCGCCGCGAGCCTCGCCGTCGTCCTGTTCGGGGGCGTCCTGTCCACCGGGACCGCCAACGCCGCGTTCACGAGCCGCACCACCAGCCACGCCAACACCTGGGCCGCGGGCGCCGGGCTGCAGCGGTACGTCGCCGCGGTCCAGGCCGACCAGCCCTACGGCTTCTGGCTCCTCGACGAGCCCAGCGGGTCGACGTACGCCGTCGACCGGTCGGGCAACGACCGCACCGGGCAGTACTACGGCGCCCTCGCACTCGGCCGGCCGGGCGCGCTCGCCAACAACCCCGGCACCGCCGTGGGCACGAGCGGCGGGCGTGCCGTGCTTGGCCGCAACCCGGTGTCGGCCCCCGCGGCGTACTCGATCGAGCTGTGGTTCCGGGCCGTGCCGGGTGCGTCCGGCTACCTCGCCGGCTTCGAGAACGACCGGGACGACGACCCGGTCGGCTCCTTCGCCGACCGCAGCGTGTCGATGGACGGGACCGGCCGTCTCGTCTTCGGACGGTGGGCGGGCCGGACCCAGACCATCACGTCACCGCGCGCCTACAGCGACGGCGCCTGGCACCACCTCGTCGTGACGAACACGTCGGCCCGCTACACCGTCATGTACGTCGACGGCGTGGCCGTGGCCGCCGGCAACACCTCGCAGGACTCCGCCTACGCCGGGTTCTGGCGGATCGGCCAGGGCAGCACCGGCACCTCAGCGGGCAACACCTCGGCCTTCACCGGCGACCTCGACAACGTCTCGATCTTCCACACGGTGCTCCCCTCGGCGCGGGTCACCGCTCACTGGAACGCTCGCTGAGCCGGTCGGAGGCCGCTCAGGACAGGTCGACGGCCCTGACCAGGGACGCCTCCATGGCGGCCTCGATCTCGGCCAGCGTGTCGGCCGGGATCGCCGAGTCCACGCTGAGCGCGACCAGCGCCTCGCCGCCCTTGTCCTGGCGCGAGACCTGCATCCCGGCGATGTTGACCGAGGCGTCGCCCAGGATCCGGCCCACCGTGCCGACCATGCCCGGCCGGTCGGCGTACGTCAGGAACGCGAGGTGGTCGGTCGGCTCGATGTCGACGTCGAAGCCGTTGACCTCGACGAGCCGCTCCTTCTGGCCGATGCCGATGAGCGTGCCGCTGACCGAGACCTGGGTGCCGTCGGCGAGGGTGCCGCGCAGCGTGATGAGGTTGCGGTGGTCGGGGCTCTCCGCCTCGGTCACGAGGCGGACCTCGGTGCCGCGCTCGGCGGCGAGCAGCGGGGCGTTCACGTAGGAGACCTGCTCCTCGACGATGTCCGCGAACACGCCCTTGAGCGCGGCCAGCTCGAGCACCTTGACGTCGTACTCGGTGATCTCGCCGCGCACCTCGACGTCGAGCTGCTGGGCGACCTCGCCGGCGAGACCGGTGAACACCCGGCCCAGCTTCTCGGTGAGCGGGATGCCCGGGCGGACCTCCTCGGCGATGACGCCGCCCTGGACGTTGACGGCGTCCGGGACGAGCTCACCGCTCAGGGCGAGGCGGACCGAGCGGGCGACGGCGATGCCGGCCTTCTCCTGGGCCTCGTCCGTGGACGCGCCGAGGTGGGGGGTGGCGACGACGTTCTCCAGCTCGAAGAGCGGGCTGTCGGTGCACGGCTCGGTGGCGAAGACGTCGAGCCCTGCGGCCGCGATCTGGCCGGTCTTGAGCGCGTCGTGGAGCGCGACCTCGTCGACGATGCCGCCGCGCGCGGCGTTGACGAGGACCAGGCTGGACTTCGCCCGCTCGAGCTCCGCCGACCCGATCAGGCCGAGCGTCTCCGGCGTCTTCGGGAGGTGGACGCTCATGAAGTCCGACTCGGCCAGCAGCGTGTCGAGGTCGACCAGCCGGACGCCCATCTGGGCGGCACGGCCGGCCTGGACGTAGGGGTCGTAGGCGATGACCCTCATCCCGAACGCGCTCAGGCGCTGGGCGACGAGCACGCCGATGCGGCCGAGACCGACGATGCCGACGGTCTTCTCGTAGAGCTCGATGCCGGTGTACTTCGACCGCTTCCACTCGCCGTTCTTCAGCGCGGAGTGGGCAGGGCTGACGTGACGGGCGGCCGCGAGCATCAGCGCGACCGCGAGCTCGGCGGCGCTGACGATGTTGGAGGTCGGGGCGTTGACGACCATCACGCCGGCCTGGGTGGCGGCCTTCACGTCGACGTTGTCGAGACCCACGCCGGCACGGGCGACCACCTTGAGGCGGCGCGCGGCGGCGAGCGCCTCGGCGTCCACCTTGGTGGCGGAGCGCACCAGGATCGCGTCGACGTCGGCGATGGCCGGGAGCAGCTCGGCGCGGTCCGCGCCGTTGCAGTGGCGGATCTCGAAGTCGGGGCCGAGCGCCTCGATCGTGGCGGGGCTCAGCTCCTCGGCGATGAGCACGACGGGCTTGGTGGACTTGACGGGTGCGGTCACAGCGGGGTCCTCGGAGGATCGGCGGGGGTTCGGGCGGGCCGGGACTGCACGACGCTGTGCGGGCTCCACCCTACCCGCGCCGCTCCCCCGGGCCGAACCGGTCCCACAGTCCGATCCGGTCGGGCGCGCGGCCCACGGCGACCACTACCGGGAGCGCACCCGGCTCCTCGACACTGGGGCGATGGGGGTCATGGACGACGCGGAGAGGCTGCAACCCGGCACGGTCGAGGAGTGGAGCGCCTGGCTGCGCGAGCACCACGGCCGCCATCAGGGCGTGTGGCTGGTCTCGCGACGCACGCACGCCGAGCGGGCGTTCTCCTACGAGGAGTCCGTGCTGGAGGCCCTGCGGTTCGGCTGGGTCGACTCGACCGTCAAGCCGGTCGACGCGGACCACACGATGATGTGGTTCGCGCCCCGCCGCAGGGGCAGCGTGTGGACCCGCATCAACAAGGGCCGGGTCGCCCGGCTCGAGCAGGCAGGGCTGATGGAGCCGGCCGGCACGGCTGCGGTCTCCCTCGCCAAGGAGACCGGGACGTGGACCCTGATGGACCAGGTCGAGGACCTGGTCGTCCCCGACGACCTGTCGGAGGCGTTCGAGCACCACCCGGGCGCTCGCCAGCACTGGGAGTCGTGGTCGCCCTCGGCGCGGAAGGCTATCCTCGGCTCGATCGTGCTGGCCAAGCGGGCCGAGACGCGTGCCGCCCGGGTCGCCGCGACCGCCGAGAAGGCTGCCCGCGGGGAGAGGGCGGTCACGTGACAGGACGTCGTCCCTCCTCGACCACCGGGGAGGTCGGACGTCGTCCTTCCTCGGCCGGCGGGGAGGTCAGACGGCGCAACCCTCCGGGCCGCATGCCTCGCCACCCGCGACCAGCTCGATCGGCGGGTGGGCGTCCGCCCACGCCCGCTCCAGCACCTCGTTGAAGAGCCCGACCGGCTGCGCGCCGGAGACGCCGTACTTCTGGCCCACCACGAAGAACGGCACGCCGGTCGCGCCGTACGCCCGCGCCTGCTCGGCGTCCGCCCACACCTCGTCGGTGAGCTCGTCGCCGGCGAGCAGCGCGTCCACCGCGTGGGCATCGAGCCCGGCGCGCACGGCGACCTCGCGCAGCACTCCGTGGTCGGCGACGTCGCGCGCCTGGACGAAGTACGCGTCCAGGAGCGCCTCCTTCACCTCTCCCTGCAGCCGCGTGCCGCCCGGACGCAGCGCGAGGTGGATCAGCCGGTGCGCGGCGACGGTGTTGAGGTGGAGGGTGTCGGCGAGCCGGAAGAGCAGGCCCTCCTCCGCGGCGACCGCCTCGACCTGGTCCTGCATCTGCCGCGCGCCCGCGGGCGACTGGCCGTACTTGCGGGCCAGCATGGTGACCGTCGGCTCGGTCGGCTCGGTGGGGGCACCGGGGTCGAGCTGGTAGGAGCGCCAGCGCACCTCGACCTGGTCGCGGTGGTCGAACGCGGCCAGCGCCTTCTCGAGCCGGCGCTTGCCGATGTAGCACCAGGGACAGACGACGTCGGACCAGACCTCGATGAGCATGTCCGGTCCAACCGCAGCGGTCAGCGCGTTGTTCCGGCCGTCCGTGCCTCGGTCCGCGGTGCCAGGGCCTGCTGGCGCAGGACCGTACGGCGCCGCAGGAGGACGCAGCCGAGGAAGCCGAGGACCAAGGCCGCCAGCACGCCGAGGTTGGCGAACGCCCAGGCGCCGTCCCTGCCGCCGAGGCCGAGCGGGCCGAGGAGGTAGCCCTGCCAGTTGTTCCACTCGGTGTCCTCGACGGTGTTGGTCACCAGGCCCCAGCCCACGAGCATCGCCGCAGCCATCAGCACCACGGCCGGCCAGTCCCAGGCGCCGTACCGTCCGCGCTCGTCGAACAGGTCGGCGTCGTCGTAGGCGCCCTTGCGCAGCAGGAGGTCGCCGATCATCACGCCGGCCCAGGCCCCGAGCGGCACGCCCAGGGTGATCAGGAAGCTGGTGAAGGGGCCGATGAAGGAGTCGGCGAAGAACACCACGTAGATCGTGCCGAGGGTCAGCAGCACCCCGTCGACGAGCGCCGCCGTCGGGCGCGGGATGCGCAGGCCCAGCGAGAGCAGGGTCAGCCCGGAGGAGTAGATGCCGAGCACGGCGCCACTGACGAGGGCGAGGACGGCGGCCACGAGGAACGGCACCAGCGCCCAGGTCGGCAGCAGGGTGGCCAGCGTGCCGATCGGGTCGAGCGCCACGCCGTCGAGGACCTCGGTCGAGGAGCCCGCCAGCGCCAGGCCGAAGAGGATCAGCAGGACGGGCGCGAGCGCCCCGCCGAAGGTGTTCCAGAAGACGATCGCCGGGCCGGAGGCGTCACGGGACTGGTAGCGCGACCAGTCGGCCGCGATGTTGATCCAGCCGAGACCGAAGCCGGTCATCACCATCACCAGGGCGCCGACGACGGCCTGGTTGGAGCCGGCGGGGATGGACTGGACGGCCGCCCAGTCGATCTCGTCGACGGTGAGCGCGACGTAGACCAGGGTGGCGATGCCGGTGAGCCAGGTGAGGACCGACTGCATCCGCATGATGACGTGGTAGCCGGCGACGCTGGCGCCGACGATGAGCGCCGCCACCACCACGGTCGCGCCGACCTTGGTGGCCGTGCCCCCGCCCCAGCCGAGGCGCTCGAAGATCGTCGCCGTGGCGAGGACCGCCAGGATCGCCAGGAAGGTCTCCCACCCGATCGAGACGAGCCACGACATCACGCCGGGGATCCTCTGCCCCTTCACGCCGAACGCCGCGCGGCTGAGGATCATCGTCGGGGCGGAGCCGCGCTTCCCGGCGACCGCCACGACGCCGCAGAGCAGGAACGAGACGACGACCCCGACCACGGTGACCAGGACGCCCTGCCAGAAGGAGATCCCGAAGTAGAGGATGAACGCCGCGTAGCTCATGCCGAAGACCGACACGTTCGCCGCGAACCAGGGCCAGAACAGGTCGCGGGGGCGCGCGGTGCGCTGCGCCTCGTCGATGATCTCGATGCCGGTCGTCTCGACCCCGAGGCGGCGGGTCTGCTCCAGCCCGGACGGCGACGCCGGGTCCTGCATGGTGTGGCTCATGCCTGGCATGGTCGCTCACGGCGGCGGTACGGCGCCAGCCGACGGCCCCGCAGCGGTGGTCGGGGCGCGGAAGCGCGGTCGTGCCCGGGACGACCACCCCTGCCGTGCTGTCGCGTGCTGTTCGACCACGTCACCCCGGAGCACTCTCGCTGTCGTAGCCCCCGCAGGTCCCGTAGGTGGCCGGGTCCTCCTCGAAGGCCGCCCTCTTGCCGCCGACAGCGGCCGCGCCGCTGACCGTGGCGCCGACGACGGCGAGGACCACCAGGCCTGCCGCGGCGAGGCGGAGCCCGCGGCCCCCGATGACGGCGACGAGCACCGCGAGAGCCCCTGCCACCCCCGCCACGAGCGGGCCGAGCCCGGCCCCGCCCAGCCAGACCTGCTCCAGCGCCCCGGTGTCGCCGCAGACGTCGCCGTACTCCCGCAGGAGGCCGTAGGTCGCAGCACATCCCAGTCCCACGAGCCCGAGACTCAGGACCAGGACGACGAGGGCGGCGCGATCACGTGTGCGCATGGACGGACACTAGATCGTCCGGGGTGGCGGGCGGATGAGCACGGATGCGCATCCTGCGCCCCGACTCGCACCGGTTGCTCACTCCACGAAGATCGTCTCGAGGGTCACGAAGATCGCGAATATCCCCAGGAGCGACGGCGGGCCGGCCCACCAGGCGATGCGCCGTTGCTCCTGGGCGTCGGCGCCGGCAGCCCCGAGATCGGATCGCCACCAGTGGTAGCCCTGAAGGTCGACGGGCGCCGTCGCGAGGACGAACGGCGCGTAGGCGAGCATGGCCGGACCGCTGACGAGCAGCGCCCAGTAGGACGCGCCCAGATGTCTCGAGAGCACGTGCCCGAGGACCGCCAGCACGCTGTACCCGACGAGGGCAGCTACGGACATGATGAGCGAGCATGGTCCCGTCGCGGGACCCCACTCCGCCGTGCGAGAGACCCACCACTCGGCGAGCCGCCTGTCCGAGTCGTGTCGGACGCCGAGGTAGAGGCCCCAACCGAAGACGACCGCACCCACGGCCGCGACCATCCACCACCCGTCCATCAGCGTGCGTCCCGGCACGGTCGTCGGTCATGGGTCACGGCGACGACCGTAGCGGGGCGCGGTGCCCCCGCGGCGCCCGCTGAGGTCAGCTCGATCCCGGTTGCGCGGTCGCGCAGGGCGTGGGCACACAGGTAGGTCTTGCCCGGCCAGGGCCTCTGAAGAGACGCACGAAGCCCCCTCCGCCCGTCAGGCGAAGGGGGCTGCGGCTCGGCAGGTCAGCGCGCCGCGGTGCCCTCGACGTAGTCGGAGTCGTGGGACTTCACCCACGCCATGAGCTTGCGCAGCTCGCGACCGGTCTGCTCGATCGGGTGGGTCTCGCCCTTCGTGCGCAGCTCGGCGAACTCGGGACCGCCGGCGTCCTGGTCGTCGATGAAGCGCTTCGCGAAGGCTCCGTTGCGGATGTCCTCGAGGACTGCCTGCATGTTCGTCTTCACCTCGGGCGTGATGACGCGCGGCCCCGAGACGTAGTCGCCGTACTCGGCGGTGTCGGAGACCGACCAGCGCTGCTTGGCGATCCCACCCTCGTACATCAGGTCGACGATCAGCTTGAGCTCGTGGAGGCACTCGAAGTAGGCGACCTCCGGCTGGTAGCCGGCCTCGATCAGCGTCTCGAAGCCGTACATCACCAGCTGGGACGCGCCGCCGCACAGCACGGCCTGCTCGCCGAAGAGGTCGGTCTCGGTCTCCTCCGCGAACGTGGTCCTGATGCCGCCCGCGCGCAGGCCGCCGATGGCCTTGGCGTAGGAGAGCGCGACGTCCCAGGCCTTGCCGGACTCGTCCTTCTCCACGGCGACCAGGACCGGGACGCCGCGCCCGTCGACGTACTCACGGCGCACGAGGTGCCCCGGCCCCTTGGGCGCGACCATGAAGACGTCGACCCCCTCGGGCGGGGTGATGTAGCCGAACCTGATGTTGAAGCCGTGGCCGAAGACGAGCGTGTCACCCGGGGTGAGGGCCGGGGCGATCTCCTCGGCGTAGAGCTTCCGCTGGTGCTGGTCCGGGGCGAGGATCACCACGAGGTCGGCCTCCTCCGCCGCCTCGCGCGGGGTGAGCACCCGCAGCCCCTCGGCCTCGGCCTTCTCGCGGCTCCGGGAGTCCGGCTGCAGGCCGATGCGGACGTCGACGCCCGAGTCGCGCAGGGACAGCGCGTGGGCGTGGCCCTGGCTGCCGTAGCCGATCACGGCGACGTTCTTGCCCTGGATCAGGCTCAGGTCGGCGTCGTCGTCGTAGAACATCTGGGCCACGGTGGGCTCTCCTTCGTGAGGGTTTCTCTGGGTGGTGGTGCGCGGGGTCAGCGGGCGACGGGTGGGGCGGGGACCGGGACGGGGCGCAGGGTCCGCTCGCTGATCGAGCGGGACCCGCGGCCGACGGCGACCATGCCCGACTGGACGAGCTCGCGGATGCCGAAGGGCTCCAGCACGCGCAGGAGGTCGGCCAGCTTGTCGGCGTTGCCGACGGCCTGCACGGTCACCGCGTCGGGAGCGACGTCGACGACCTTCGCCCGGAAGAGCTGTACGGCGTCGAGCACGGCGCCGCGCGTGGAGGCGTCGGCCCGCACCTTGACGAGCAGCAGCTCGCGGTTGACCGAGGCCCCGCCGTCGAGCTCGACGATCTTGATGACCTCGACCAGCTTGTTGAGCTGCTTGGTCACCTGCTCGAGCGGGGACTCCTCGACGTTGACGACGATCGTCATGCGGGAGACCTCGGGATGCTCCGTCGGTCCCACGGCGAGGCTGTCGATGTTGAAGCCGCGGCGCGAGAACAGGCCGGCGATGCGGGCCAGGACGCCGGGCTTGTTCTCCACCAGCACGGAGAGCGTGTGCCTGCTCATGCCCTGACCTCCCAGTCGTCCGAGACGTCGTCGAACTGCGGCGCGAGGTCGCGGGCGTACTTGATCTCGTCGTTGCTCGTCCCGGCGGCCACCATCGGCCAGACCATGGCGTCGCGGTGGACCCGGAAGTCGACCACGACCGGCCGGTCGTTGATGCCCATCGCCTTCTCGATCGTGGCGTCCACGTCGTCGGGCGACTCGCAGGCCAGACCCGCACAGCCGTAGGCCTCGGCGAGCTTGACGAAGTCGGGGATGCGCTTGGAGTGGAGGTCGGTGTTGGAGTAGCGCTCGTTGTAGAACAGCGTCTGCCACTGGCGCACCATGCCGAGCGACTCGTTGTTGATGATCGCCACCTTGATCGGGATGTCGTTGATCGCGCAGGTGGCGAGCTCCTGGTTGGTCATCTGGAAGCACCCGTCGCCGTCGATGGCCCAGACGGTCGCGTCCGGCCGTCCCACCTTGGCGCCCATGGCTGCCGGCACGGAGTAGCCCATCGTCCCGAGACCGCCGGAGTTGAGCCACGTGCCGGGGTTCTCGTAGCCGATGAAGTGGGCGGCCCACATCTGGTGCTGTCCCACGCCGGAGGTGTAGATGGCGTCGGGGCCGGCGATGGCGCCCAGCCGCTCGATGACGTACTGCGGCGCGAGCCCGTCGTCCGGCGCGTCGTAGCCGAGCGGGTAGGTCTTCTTGACCCCCGCCACGAAGTCCACCCACTGCTCGTAGTCGCCCTGCACACCCTGCTGGCGCAGCAGCGCGACGAGGTCGGCGATGACCTCCTTGCAGTCACCGACGATCGGCACGTCGGCGTGGCGGTTCTTGCCGATCTCGGCGGGGTCGATGTCGGCGTGGATGACCAGCGCCCCGGGCGCGAAGGAGTCGAGGTTGCCGGTGACCCGGTCGTCGAAGCGCGCGCCGAGGCTGATGATCAGGTCGCTCTTCTGCAGCCCCGCGACGGCTGCGACGGTGCCGTGCATGCCCGGCATCCCGAGGTGCTGCGGGTGGCTGTCGGGGAAGGCCCCGCGCGCCATCAGCGTGGTGACGACGGGGATGCCGGTCAGCTCGGCCAGCTCCGCGAGCTCTCGCGAGGCGCCGGCGCGGATGACGCCGCCGCCGACGTAGAGCACGGGCCGGCGGGCTGCGCCGATCAGGCGCACGGCCTCCTTGATCTGCTTCGCGTGCGGCTTGGTCACCGGGCGGTAGCCGGGCAGGTGCAGCTCGGTGGGCCACTGGAACGTGGTCTGCGCCTGGAGCGCCGACTTCGCGATGTCCACCAGCACCGGGCCGGGGCGGCCGGTCGAGGCGATGTGGAAGGCCTCGGCGATGGTCCGCGGGATGTCGGCGGGGTCGGTCACCAGGAAGTTGTGCTTGGTCACCGGCATGGTGATGCCGCGGATGTCGGCCTCCTGGAAGGCGTCCGTGCCGATCATCGCCGCCCCGACCTGACCGGTGACGGCCACCATCGGCACCGAGTCCATGTGGGCGTCGGCCAGCGGGGTGACGAGGTTGGTGGCGCCGGGACCGGAGGTCGCCATGCAGACGCCGACGCGACCGGTCGCCGCGGCGTACCCCTGGGCGGCGTGCCCCGCGCCCTGCTCGTGGCGGACGAGGATGTGGCGGATGCGCGTCGAGTCCATCAGCGGGTCGTAGGCCGGCAGGATCGCCCCGCCCGGGATGCCGAAGATGTCGGTGACGCCGGCCGCCTCCAGCGAGGTGATCAGGCTCTGGGCCCCCGTGACCGGGTCCCGTCCGTCAGCAGCCTGTTGGCTCATGTCCCTCTCCTCGGTGCCGCGGTCCCGCGAGTGCGGGTCCCGCCCAGCTCAGCCCAACAAAAAACCCCTCAGCCCGGCGGGCGAGGGGAGGACGCGCGTGCGGTCGGTCTGACGACCTCAGCCCACGCGTCGCGTGCGTACAAGAATGATCTCGGTGCGCATGCGACAACCGTCCTCGTCCGGCCGGTTCGGCGTCAAGCCAGACTAGGTCCCGTCCCACCATTTGGTACGCCGATCCCACCATGTGGCACCGAGTCACGCTCAGCGACCCATCCGCGTGCAGATGCAGGACCGGTTTCCGTCTGCGTCCTCGACCACCCAGTACGACGGCGCCGCCGCGTCGCTGACCAGCCGCCCGCCAGCGTCGAGCACGGCCTGGAGGCGCCGCTCCCCCTCGTCGTGCGGCACCCACACGTCGAGGTGCCAGCGTTGCTCGGGCTGGGTCGGGGGCAGCTCGGGGCCCCCACTGCCGGGCTCCTGGAACCACATCGTCGGAACCTGCCCGCTGGGGTCGACGGGCTCGTCGTCCCTCACCTCGCCCCCGAGGAGCGCGGCGTAGAACGGAGCCAGGCGCGCCCCGTCGGCGGTGTCCAGACCGGGCTCCAGCTGGGTCAGGCCGGAGACGTCCGCGGTCGCGCCGAGCTCGGCCGCGAGGCCGCTGACTCGCCGGGCGAGGTCGAGGTCGCGACTGGTGATGCCGCCGACGTCGTGGCTCGAGAGCGTGACGATGACCTCGCCGTAGGTCAGCGAGAGGTCGGGGTGGTGGTCGGCCTCCTCCGCAGCCGCGCCGATCCGCTCCACGAGGCGGAGGCCGGTGGCGAAGTCGCCGGTGCGGAACCGCGCGCGGATGCCGTGGGCCAGGTGGCGCCAGTCGTCCAGGCCGGCCTCGCGCACCTCCGATGCGCTGAGCGTCTGCCTCGGGTCCGCGGGGGTCTCCGTCATGGCTCCGACCCTGCCACGGGGCGCCGACACTGACCAGCCGCGCTCATCCGAGGTGCTGGGTGATCTCCCGCGTGTCCCCGTCGACCACCACGCGGGCGAGTGCTCCGTTGACCAGCGGCAGGTGGGGCGGCACGTGGCCGATCTCGAGGTCCACCACGATCGGGAGGTCCAGCCTGCCGAGAGCGTCGAGGACGGCCTCCCGCTGGGTCATCTGGTCGTGGTCCGGGGCCTTCGTCCGCCCCACCAGCACCGCCGCGGCGTGGTCGAACCAGCCCGCCAGACGCAACCCGTGGAGGTTGCGGCAGATCTCGACGGCGTCGTCCTCGCAGGCCTCGAGGTACACCACCGTCGGAGCATCCAGTCGCTCGGCCCACGCGCGCACGTCGCCGTACGGCGTCCCGGCGAGGTTGGCGACGGTCTCGATGCAGCCACCGATGAGCCGACCGGTGACGTCCACCGTGCCTCCGCCGAGCACCTCCCAGGCACCCTCGCCGACGCGCTTCCACTCCGTCGCCCGCACGTCCTCGAGCCACCACCAGTCCGCCACGAGCCCGGAGTCGCGCTGGGTGACCGCCCCCTCGGCCGCAGCCAGGTCGAGCCAGTGGACCAGCCCCTCCGGCACGGCGTACGGCGTGTCCGCGAGGTTGTCGCCGTGCACCGTGGCCCAGCCCAGCCGGGTGGTGAGCGGCACCAGCAGGGTGGCGATGTCGGAGAAGCCGACCACCCAGGTCGGGTCCGCGGCGGTGAGAGCGTCCCAGTCGAGCAGGTCCACGAGGTCGATCGCGGTCTCGCCTCCCCACGGAGGCAGCACGCAGGCGATGTCGGGGTCGGCGAGCATCCGGGTCAGCTCCGCGGCGCGCTCCCCCGCCGGAGCGGACGTGACGCCGGAGCCGTCCATGCACGCGCCCACCTCGACGTCGTACCCGCGTCCGCGCAGCCACTGGATGCAGAAGTCGATGCGCTCCACCGCCCGGCCGGCCACGCCGGCGGAGGGTGACGTCACACCGATCCGGTCGCCGGGTCGGAGAGGGGCGGGGATCTTGACGGGATGACCGGCCATGCCGTCAGTCTGGCAGGGTGGTCGGATGGCCATCGGCGACCTCCTCCGGCAGGCAGTGCAGTCCTCCTCCGGCCCGGCCCGGCTCTACGCCGCCGCCCTCCGCGCCGGTGCCGGACCCGCAGGGGGCGTCGAGGTGCTCAGGATCTCGGAGGCGGCGCTGCGCACTGCCGCACGGCACGCCGGCGGCGTGCCGGGGCGGACCAACGCGGTGCGCCACTTCCTGTGGCAGGCGCTCCTCACGGCACGCCTCGGGCTGGAGACCGCCCGGGCCGTCGCCACGGCCCAGGAGGCGGGAAACCTCCGACCCCGGGACTCCCAGGTCGACCAGCACAACAACACGGTGGGCCAGGAGCACGGCGCCGCGCACGCTGCCGAGCTCCGCCAGGGACCGCTCGCCGACGCCCTGGAACGACTGGTGCCCGTCGCGCTGGAGAAGTGGGACGCCGGCGAGCTGATCTGGGTCGAGCGCCGCTGACCGGGGTCACGCCCGCCAGGCGGTGAGACCCGTGCGGTCGTGCTCACCGTCCGGCCACACCACGCGCACCACGCCCGCCGCCGCGAGCGCCTTGCGGCATCCCGGGCAGGGCGGGTCGGTGATGTACGCCGTCGCGCCCTTCGTGTCGCGGGTCGCGAAGAGCAGCGCGTTGACCTCGGCGTGGATGGCGATGCAGAAGCCGATCGTCCCGGGCCGGTCGTAGTCGCCGAGCCCCGGCACCTCGTCGTACCCGAGCTGTCCACGCGGGCAGGCGCCCTGGAGGCAGTCGTCCTCCCCCGGTGCGGCGCCGTTGTAGCCCGTGGCGATGATCCGGTGGTCGATGGTCAGCACCGCGCCGACGCGGCGACGGGTGCACTTGGCCCGCGCCGACACCGCCGTGGCGATGCCGAGGAAGTAGTCGTCCCAGCCCGGGACGGCCACCTCGCCCGTCCCGGTCACGACGCCTGTCCGTCCGTCCTCGCGACCGGGCGTGCGGCCAGCCGCACGCGCTGGCGGCCCGCCGCGTCGAAGTTGCGGTCGTCGAGCCAGTCCTCGAGGGCGGAACGGACGCGCGGCCACTCGTGGTCGGTGATGGAGAACCAGTCGGTGTCGCGGTTGCGGCCCTTGTAGACGAGGGCGTTGCGCCAGCGTCCCTCCCAGATGAAGCCCAGCCGCGTCGCGGCGCGGCGCGAGGGCTCGTTGAGGCTGTCGCACTTCCACTCGTACCGGCGGTAGCCGAGGTCGTCGAAGACGTGCCGCATGAGGAGGTACATCGCCTCGGTGGCGCCGCGTGAGCGCTGGAGCGGGCGGCCGAGGTTGATGCCGCCGACCTCCACCGACCCCATGCGCGGGTCGATGCGCATCAGGGAGCAGAACCCGACCGCCCGGCCCGTCTCGACGGGCACGATCGCGAACATGACCTGCTCCGGGTCCGCCGCCCCGGCGTCGACGAAGGACGCGAGGTCGGCACGCGTGCGCGGGCGCTCCTGGAACAGGTAGGTCCACAGCTGGTCGTCGTCCTCGCCGCAGAGCGTGGCGTGGAGGTCGTCGACGTGCTCCTCGCCGACCGGCTCGAGCCGGACGCCGCGGCCCGCGAGGACGACCGGCTCGGGGCGCTCGCGTGGCGCCCAGTCCACGGGCCGCCCGATGCGTTGGCCGTGCTCGTTGGTCCGGGGTCCGTCTGCGCTCGTCACGGCCGCAGCCTACGGACGTTCAGGCGGGGTCGCGCAGCGCGTCCGCGACGGCCTCCATCCCGCGGCGTACCTCGTCGAACGAGGTCGACAGCGGGGACAACCCGACCCGCAGCCCGCCCGGGTCGCGGTAGTCGGGGATCACGTCGCGCTGCCACAGTGCCGCCACCACCTCGCGCATCCGGTCGTGCTGCAGCGTGACGTGTCCGCCACGCTGCCCGGGGTCGCGCGGCGAGCCGAGGGTGACACCGAGCGGAGCGAGGAGCTCGTCGGCCAGCTCGACGGCGTACGTCGTCAGCGCCACCGACTTGGCGCGCACCTCGGACATCCCGACCGTGTCGATCAGGTCGATCATGTCGGCGAGCCCGAGCATGGCGCTGATCGGCGGCGTGCCCGAGATGAAGCGCCGCACGCCGTCGGCGGGGGTGTAGCCGGGCCCCATGCGGAACGGATCGGCGTGGCCCATCCAGCCCTGGATCGGCTGGCGCATCCCCTGGTGGCCGGCGGCGACGTACGCGAACGCCGGCGACCCCGGTCCGCCGTTGAGGTACTTGTAGGTGCAGCCGACCGCGAGGTCGACCTCCCATGCGTCGAGCTCGGTCGTGACCGAGCCGACGGAGTGGCTCAGGTCCCACAGGACCAGCGCGCCGGCGTCGTGCACGACCCGGGTGATCGCCTCGACGTCGGCGAGGAAGCCGGAGCGGTAGGCCACGTGCGAGAGGACGACCAGCGCCGTGCGCTCCCCCACGACCGCGGCGGCCCCCTCCGCCGTCGCGCCGGCGTCCCGGGAGACCTCGAGCCAGCGGACCGTCATGCCGCGCTCGGCGGCGATGCCCTCCACGAGGTAACGGTCGGTGGGGAAGTTGTCGTCGTCGATGACGATCTCGTCGCGACCGTCCGGGGCGGAGTCCACGGCGGCCCGGATGAGCTTGTAGAGCAGCACGGTGGTGGAGTCGCCGACGAACGTCTGACCCGGCGCCGCGCCCAGGCACACCCGACCGATCTCGTCGCCGAGCGCGATCGGCTGCTCGTACCACTTCTCGTCCCAGCCGCGGATCAGTCGCGCACCCCACTCCTCCTCGACGAAGGCGCGGACTCGCTCCGCCGTGGCCCGCAGGGGGCGTCCGAGGGAGTTGCCGTCGAAGTAGACGAGGTCTGTCTCGGAGCCGACGAAGGCGTCGCGGACGCCGGCGATCGCGTCGGCGGCGTCCAGCGCGCCGGCGCGCTCGATCCGGGTGGTGGGGGTGCCTGTCATGCCGCCAGCCTCTCACCCGGGGGGATACGGCTCCGGCGACCGGGTACCACGGCCTCGGGAATTGTGCGGTGAGCACCGCACCGGGGGGAAAACTGGAGGGAATTCCACATGTCACATCTCGGATCAGCAGTACGCCGCAGCGCCACGGCGCTCGTGGTGGCCATCGCGATGGTCGCCGGAATGGCCACCTTCGCCGCAGGGACCGCGACAGCGGGAGCTGCGACGTCGGAGCGCGGGGTCGTCGGCAAGTCGGCCGCCGGCAAGATCACCAGCACCATCACCGGCAAGACGTCGACCGGCGACAAGGTGACCGGCAAGTTCACGCCGATCAAGGCGATCGAGAAGGACGGCGGGCTGGCGATCAAGGGCTTCCTGCAGGGCGTCATCACCGACGCGGCGGGCAAGAAGACCCACTTCTCCGGGATCAGGACGATCCCCGTGAAGAAGATCAACGGATCGGCCGTCGCCAACGGCAAGCCGCTCGCGCGCGCCGCGTGCAACATCCTGAGCCTGGATCTCGGTCCCTTGGACCTCAACATCCTGGGCCTGCGGATCCAGCTCAACAAGGTCGAGCTCGACATCACCGCCGTCCCGGGTGCCGGCAACCTGCTCGGCAACCTGCTCTGCGCCGTGGCCGGTCTGCTCGATGGCGGCCCGCTCGCGGGTCTGCTCGGCCAGCTGCGCGGTCTGCTCAACCAGATCCTGGCCGCACTCAACCTGGGTGTCTGACCCGGAGCAGCACTGAACGATCAGCACGACTGAACAGGGACCGGGTCCGCGCCTCGTGCGCGGGCCCGGTCCTCGTCTCGTCTCCCGGCGGTGCTCAGCCGCAGATCGCACCATGAGCAGCCGACTGCACGACCTTGGCGTACTTGCCGAGGACCCCGCGGGTGTACTTCGGTGGCAGCGGCTCCCAGCCGACGGCTCGGCTCGCCAGCTCCTCGCCGTCCACGTCGAGCTCGAGCGTGCGGTTCGCGACGTCGAGGGTGATCGGGTCCCCGTCGCGCACGAAGGCGATCGGGCCGGCGTCGACGGCCTCCGGGGCGATGTGCCCCACGCAGAGGCCGGTCGTCCCTCCCGAGAAGCGACCGTCGGTGACGAGCAGCACGTCCTTGCCCAGTCCGGCGCCCTTGATCGCGCCGGTGATGGCGAGCATCTCGCGCATGCCGGGGCCGCCCTTCGGCCCCTCGTAGCGGATCACGACGACGTCGCCCGCCGCGATCTCCCCCGCAGCCAGCGCGTCGAGGGCCTTGCGCTCGCCGTCGAACACCCGTGCCGTCCCGGTGAACGTCGTGTCGTCGAAGCCGGCACTCTTGACGACGGCACCGTCCGGGGCGAGGGAGCCGCGCAGGATCGTGAGGCCGCCGGTGGCGTGGATGGGCCGGTCCAGGCTGCGGAGCACGTCGTCGTCGAGCCCCTGCGGTGCGAGGGCCTCCAGGTTCTCCCGCATGGTGCGGCCCGTGACGGTCAGGCAGTCGCCGTGCATCAGGCCGGCGTCGAGCAGCGCCTTCATCACGACCGGGATGCCGCCGATCTTGTCGACGTCGTTCATCACGTACCGCCCGAACGGCTTGAGGTCGCCGAGGTGAGGCACCTTGTCACCGACGCGGTTGAAGTCGTCGAGCGTCAGGTCCACCTCGGCCTCGCGGGCGATCGCCAGCAGGTGGAGGACGGCGTTGGTGGAGCCGCCGAGAGCCATGACGACCGCGATGGCGTTCTCGAACGCCTCCTTCGTCATCACCTGGCGCGCAGTGATGCCGTGGCGCAGCATGCCGACCACCGCCTCACCGGAGCGGTGGGCGAACCCGTCCCGCCGCCGGTCGACCGCGGGCGGAGCGGCGCTGCCGGGCAGGCTCATCCCGAGCGCCTCGGCCACGCTGGCCATGGTGTTGGCGGTGTACATGCCGCCGCACGCGCCCTCGCCCGGACAGATGGCGCGCTCGATCCGATCGACCTCCTCGCGCGTGATCTTCCCGGCGAGGCAGGCGCCGACGGCCTCGAAGGCGTCGATGATCGTGACGTCGTTGCCGTCGACCTGGCCGGGCATGATGCTGCCGGCGTAGAGGAAGACGCTGGCGAGGTCGAGCCGGGCGGCCGCCATCAGCATGCCCGGCAGCGACTTGTCGCAGCCGGCCAGCAGCACCGAGCCGTCGAGCCGCTCGGCCATCATGACGGTCTCGACCGAGTCGGCGATCACCTCGCGCGACACGAGGGAGAAGTGCATGCCCTCGTGGCCCATCGAGATCCCGTCGGAGACCGAGATGGTGCCGAACTCGAGCGGGTAGCCGCCGGCGGCGTGCACGCCGTTCTTCACGGCCTTGGCCAGCCGGTCGAGGGACAGGTTGCAGGGGGTGATCTCGTTCCAGCTGCTCGCGACCCCGATCTGCGGCTTCTCCCAGTCGTCGTCGCCCATCCCGACGGCTCGCAGCATCCCGCGCGCCGCCGCGCGCTCCAGGCCGTCGGTCACGTCGCGGCTGCGGGGCTTGAGGTCGGGGCGCTCGTCCGTCATGACCCCGAGGCTAGTCGGGGCGGCGAACAGCCGGTCGCACGTCTCGTGACTGGTGCTGCGCCTTCGCCGTTCAGCGGAGGAGCGCTCAGGTGCCACAGAACGTCGTGTAGCGGCCGAACTCCTCGGGAGCCGGCTGGGCGTACCGCTCCAGGCCCGGGCGCTCGTCGTACGGCGCGGTGACGGCGTCCAACAGGCGGTGCGCCGGCTCCAGGTCACCGGCGGTCGCTGCGTCGAGCGCCTCCTCCACCAGGTGGTTTCGCGGGACGTAGACCGGGTTGACCCGGTCCATCGCCTCCGGGTCCGGGCCGAGGGCTCGCCACCGCTCGACCCAGTCGTCGAGCTCGGCCAGCTCCAGGACGAGGCTTCGCGCCGGCTCCGCGTCGCCCCGTGCAGCCGCGCCCAGGGCCCGGAAGAAGCCGGTGTGATCGGGGTGGTTGCGCTGGAGGAGCCCCGACAGGTCGCTCACCAGGGCGGCGACCCTCTCGTCGTCCCCCGTGCCCGACAGCCCGAGCTTGGCGCGCAGCAGCCCGAAAAGCGCGTCGTCGTGCCGCCGCTGGAAGGTCTCGAGCACCTCGACCGCCAGCGCCACGGCCTGCTCCTGGTCGTCGTGGAAGAGCGGCAGCATCGCCTCGGCCAGCCGGGCGAGGTTCCAGGTGGCGACCACGGGCTGGTTGCCGTAGGCATAGCGACCACCGTGGTCGATCGAGCTGAACACGGTCGCCGGGTCGTGGGACTCCATGAACGCGCACGGTCCGTAGTCGATGGTCTCGCCGGAGATCGTCATGTTGTCGGTGTTCATCACGCCGTGGACGAACCCCACGGCCATCCACTGCGCCACCAGCGACGCCTGGGTGCCCAGCACCGCCTCGAACAGGGCCAGCGGCGGGTTGTCGGCCGAAGCGGCCTCGGGGTGGTGCCGGGCGATCGCGTGGTCGGCCAGGCGGCGGAGCAGCCCCGGGTCACCCAGCGACCGCGCGTACTGGAAGGTGCCCACCCGGAGGTGGCTGCCGGCCACGCGGGTCAGCACGGCGCCGGGAAGGGTCGTCTCGCGGTGGACGGGCCGGCCCGTCGCGACGACCGCGAGGGACCGCGTGGTGGGGATGCCGAGGGCGTGCATCGCCTCGCTGACGACGTACTCGCGGACCATCGGGCCGACGGCGGCCAGCCCGTCCCCGCCACGCGCCAGCGGCGTGCGCCCCGAGCCCTTGAGGTGCAGGTCGCGGAGCCGGCCGTCGCGTCCCTCGAGCTCCCCGAGGAGGAGTGCCCGGCCGTCGCCGAGGCGGGGCGAGTAACCCCCGAACTGGTGGCCGGCATAGACCTGGGCGACCGGCGTCGCTCCTTCCGGCACCTGGTTGCCGACGAGGAGCCGGAGACCCTCTTCCCCCTGCAGTGCCGCCGGCTCGAGCCCGAGCTCCTGCGCCAGCGGCTCGTTGAGCAGCAGCAGCTGCGGCTGTCGGACCTCGGCGGCCTGCCACGACACCGCGAGCTCCGGCAGCTCGCGCGCATAGAGGTTGCCGAGGGCGAGGGACGGCGCGGTGGCTTGACTCACCCTTCGAGCGTACGCAGCGAGACCGGGCCCACCACGTCCTGCGGGGTGGGCTGCCGCCCGCCGCGCCCGTTCAACCCGTGGGCAGCTGGGCGCTGGTCGCGGACCTTGCCCTGAGGCGTTCCCGGACCGCGCGTCTCGACGCGTCCCGACGCTCCAGCCAGGCGTCGTCGTGGAACTGCACCTCTGCCGCGAGCTGGCGGAGCGACGGGTGGTCCACCGGCTGTCCGTAGGCGTCGCGGAGGGCGTGCCTGCGCCACGGACTGGTGTGGAAGCGCACCCTCGGCTCGCGTCGCCGCCTCGCGGCGTCGACCAGCTGCCAGTAGTCGGCGCGCATCATCGCGTCCTCGGGGACGTGCCAGCCGCTGGCACGCAGGTCGACGTGCGCCGGGTAGCGCCGCCCTCGGCGGTCGCGCGCTCCGTCGCCGCGCATCGGCACCGTGACGACGCCACCCCCGTCGACCAGCTCGAGGTGGAGTCCGGCCATCCGGGCGAGGCGGAGCAGCATCTCCGCACAGGGCGCCGTACGGCCCGTCTCCCACCGGGCCACCCGGGACTGGGAGATCCCCAGGAGCGCGGCGAGCCCGCGCTGCGAGACGTCCAGCCGGCGCCTGACGAGCCGGACGACCCCCGGCACACCCCCTGGCCACGGGCCGTAGGGCTGCCCCTCGACGTCGAACCCCTCCGTCTCCTCGTGCGTGTGGATGCCGCGCATCGTGCCCCCTGGTGTCGGTGCTGACTGGACTTCGGTCCGACTCAACCGACGTCCACCGACAACGCGGCGGACTCGTCCACAGCCAGTCCGGATCGACAGCCGGCCCCTCCGCCGCTGTCACCTGAGTCGCTCGTCGACTCAACACGGCGGCAGCCGCGCTGGCGCCTGAGTCGCTGACCGACTCAGCTGCAAGCGTGTGTGGCCTCGTGTGTGAGTCGCTCAGCGACTCAGGTGCCAGCGGCCGAGTGCGGGGCGGGGTGAGTCGCCCAGCGACTCAGGTCGCAGCGGCGGGAGACCCCCGTCGCCGGACTCAGCCGAGGCGAGCCGCCCGGACCACCAGCACGTCGGGCAGGTCGCGGTGAACCTCCTGCCACGTCGCTCCCTCGTCCGGAGAACACCAGACCGCGCCGTTGCGCCCTCCGAAGTAGAGACCCGCAGCGTCGTGGTCGTCGGCGCACATCGCGTCCCGCATGACCGCGGCGTAGTAGCCGTCCGGCAGCTGCCCGTCGCCCAGGGCCTCCCAGGCGCCACCGGCGTCGGTCGTGCGGTAGACGCGTGCCCTGCCCTCGACCGGCCAGCGACCCTCGGCGCCGTCGATCGGGAAGTTGTACGCCGTGTCGCCACGGTGCGGGTGCGCGACCATCGCGAAGCCGAAGTCGGTGGGCAGGGTCGCGGCGATGTCCTGCCAGGAGCCCCCACCGTCGTCGGAGCGGTAGACGCCGCCGTGGTTCTGCAGGTACAGCCGCTCGGGGTCCACCGCGTCACGCGCGACCTTGTGGACGCACTGCCCGAACTCCGGGAACTGACGGTCCTCGGGGAGGAACTCAGCCTTGATGCCCGCGTTGGACGGGTCCCACGACTCGCCGCCGTCGGCCGTGACGTAGACGCCGCCCGTGGAGAGGGCCGCCAGGACGCGCTTGCCGTCCTGAGGGTGCGGCAGGACGGTGTGGAACGCCTGGCCGCCGTACCCCTCGGTCCACTCCGAGCGGTGCGGGTGGTCCCAGAGGCTGCGCACCAGCTCGAAGCTCTCGCCTCGATCGGTGGAGCGGAAGACGGCGCCCGGCTCCGTGCCGGCCCACACGACGTCGTCGTCGACGCCCGGCTGGAGCTGCCAGACCCGGGCCAGGGCCGCGCCGGTGTCCTCGGGGAAGCGCAGGGCACCGTTGGGGGTCTCGTCCCACGTCTCGCCCAGGTCGTCCGAGCGCCAGACCTGCGGGCCGAGCCAGCTCGACGAGGACCCCGCGAGCAGGCGGGGCGTGCCGGAGCGCTTGTCGACCATCACCGAGTACACCTCCTCCATCGGGAAGTGCGGCCCGGTCCATGACCAGTCGGTGCGGGCCTCGTCGGACGTGCCGAGCCACAGACCCTTGCGGGTCCCGACCATCAGCAGCGTGCGGCTCATCGGTGCTCCTCCTCGCCAGCGGGTACGGCGTTCACTGCATCGTCCGGTTGCGGAAGACCTTGAGGGCGAGCGGCGCGAGCACCGCGGTGATGACCACGGTCCACAGCACCGTGAACAGCACCGGGTGCTGCAGCGGCAGGTGCGCGTCGGCGGGGGCCGGCGGCGTGTTGCCCCACAGCTCGCGGACGGCCTGCACGAGCGAGGACAGCGGGTTCCACTCGGTGATCGCTCGCAGCACGGTCCCCATGGACTCCGTCGGGGCGAACGCGTTCGAGAGGAACGTCAGGGGGAACATCGTGGTGAACATGACGCCGTTGACCGCCTCGACCGAGCGCATCGCCGACCCCACCAGGATCCCCACCCAGATCATCGCGAAGCCCCACAGCAGCAGCAGTCCGTAGGCCGCCACGGCGTCGAGGAACGACCCTCGGATCCGCCAGCCGACGACCAGACCGGTCAGCGACATCACGATGATGCCGATGAACGAGTGGGTGAGGCTGGACATGCTGCGTCCCACCAGGATCGCCGCGGGGTTGATGGGCAACGACCGGAACCGGTCGACGATGCCCTTGTCGATGTCAGCGGTCAGGCCCAGCGCCACGATGAACGACGAGAACGCGATCGTCTGGCCCATGATCCCGCCGAGCAGCCACTCGCGGTAGCCGGACGGCGCGGAGACCGCGATCGCGCCACCGAAGACGTAGGCGAAGAGCAGCACGAACATCACCGGCTGGATGGTGACGTCGAGCAGCATCTCCGGCATCCGCTTGATGTGGATGAGGTTGCGCCGGAAGATCGTCACGGACTGGTGCCACAACGAGGTACGCCGGATCTCGGGGCGCTCGAGGGCACCGGGCGACGCGGGACCCCGGGACGCAGACCCGTGGGACGCCGGTCCGTCGGACTCCGGTCCGTGGGACGCGGAGCCGGGTGACGTGGGTGACGTGGTCGTCATGCGCTGACCTCCTCGGCCTCGGTGGCACCCGATCTCGACGCGGAGGTGTCCTCCGCGCGGTGTCCGGTCAGGTGCAGGAACACGTCGTCCAGGCTGGGCCGCTGGAGGCCCAGGTCGTCCAGGTCGATCCCGCTGTCGGCGAAGATCGCGGCGATGCGGGTGATGTCGGACAGGCCCTCGGCGGGAGCCGTGATGCGCCGGGCCGGCTCCTCGACGTGGACGTCGAGACCGGCGCTCCGGACGCGCTCGACGGCTGCCGGGAGGTCCTCGGCACGCGAGACCGTCACCACGAGGGACGCCTTGCCCGACGCGTCCTTGAGCTGGAGCGGGGTCCCCTGCGCGATGACCCGGCCACGGTCGATCACGACGATGTCGTCGGCGAGCTGGTCGGCCTCCTCGAGGTACTGCGTGGTCAGGAGCAGCGTCGTGCCGTCGCGCACCAGGTCGCGCAGCACGTCCCAGAGCTCCACTCGGCTGCGCGGGTCCAGCCCCGTCGTCGGCTCGTCGAGGAACAGCACCGGCGGCGTGGCGACGAGGCTGACCGCGAGGTCCAGCCGTCGCCGCATCCCGCCGGAGTAGGTCTTCACCACGCGCCCAGCGGCGTCGGTGAGGGAGAACCGCTCCAGCAGCTCGTCGCCGATCCGCCTGATCGTGGAGCGGTCCAGGCCGTAGAGGCTGCCGATCAGCCAGAGGTTCTCCTTGCCGGTCAGCAGCTCGTCCACCGTCGCCGACTGACCCGTGAGCCCCATCGACCTCCGCACGGCGGCCGGGTCGGCGACGACGTCGTACCCCGCGACGCGCGCGGTCCCCCGCGTCGGCTTCGTGAGCGTGGTCATCATCCGCACCGTCGTCGTCTTGCCCGCGCCGTTGGGGCCCAGCAGGCCCAGCACCGATCCGCGTGGCACGGCGAACGTGACGCCGTCCACCGCTGTCGTCTCCCCGAACTGCTTGACCAGTCCGTCCGCCTCGATGGCGTACTCCTCGTGCACCCCGTGCTCCCCCGTCTGCTCCGGACCCCTGCGTGACTATTCCGATTAGGAAGACTACTCTGACGCTGCCATGAGTCAAGACCTCCCGGTCACCGGGTACGCGCTGCTCGGCCTGCTGACGTTCGGCGACGAGCTCACCGGCTACGAGCTCAAGCAGCGCGCCGACATCACGCTGCGCTTCTACTGGGTGTCCCCCGCGATGAGCCAGATCTACACCGAGCTGCGCCGGCTCACCGAGCACGGTCTCGTCGAGCCGAGGACGCGGCCCGACGGCGGCCGGGAGGTCACGACGTACGCCATCACCGAGGCCGGCCGGGCCGCGCTCCGGAGCTGGATGGACACCACCCCGGCCGGGTTCCCCGTCCTCAAGCACACCGTGCTGCTGCGCCTGCTCATGGGCCACGCCGCGGAGCCGGGGCGGATCGCCGCCACGCTGGAGGAGTACGTCGCCGAGCTGGCGCAGGCGCGGGAGGTCCTCGCCGCGGTCCGCGAGATGCTGCGGGGGGCCGACGAGCCCGGCGAGCCGTTCCACTTCCCGGCCGTCGTCGCCGACTGGGGCCTGGACTACTTCGCCGCGGAGACCCAGCACGCCCACCGGGCCCTGGGCCGCTTGGTACCGCGCTGCCCCACGCCGCCGGAGGACGCGGCAGGAGGGGTACCTAGGCTGCTCCGGTGACGTCCCGCCCCGCCCGCCCGCGCGTGGGGCCCGTCTGGCTGGTCCTCATCGGGATCGTGTCGGTCCAGGTCGGCGCGGCCGTCGCCAAGGGGCTCTTCGACGAGATCACCCCGACCTCGATGGTGTGGCTGCGCCTGGTCACCAGCGCCCTCGTCCTGGCCGCCGTGGCGCGACCGCAGGTGCGCGGACGGTCCCGCCAGGACTGGCTGACGGTGCTCGGCTTCGGGGTGAGCCTGGGGGTGATGAACTGGGCGATCTACCAGTCGTTCGCGCGGATCCCCCTCGGCATCGCGGTCACCATCGAGTTCATCGGGCCGCTGGTGCTGGCCGTCGCCGGCTCCCGCCGGGCTCGCGACCTGCTCTGGGTCCTGCTCGCCGCCGTGGGCGTCGGCCTCCTCGGCTTCGAGCGCGCGGGACTGGACCCCGTGGGGATCGCCTTCGCCCTGCTCGCCGGCGCGGCGTGGGCGGCGTACATCCTGCTGAGCGCGAGCACCGGCCGCCGCTGGCCCGGGCTGGACGGGCTGGCCGTCGCGAGCGTCGTCGCGACCGCGTTGTTCACCGTCCCGGCCGTCCTCTCCGGCGGCACGACCCTGCTCGAGCCACGCGTCCTCGCGGTCGGGGCGCTCGTCGGGCTCCTCAGCTCCGTCATCCCCTACAGCTGCGAGCTGGTCGCCCTGCGCTCGCTGAGGCCCGCGGTCTTCGGCATCCTGATGAGCCTCGAGCCCGCTGCGGCGGCCCTGGCCGCCATCGTCGTGCTCGGAGAGCTGCTGGCCCCGCTGCAGTGGGCGGCGATCGCGTGCGTGGTGGTCGCGAGCGTGGGCGCGACGCGGGCCGGCGCGGGGCCCGCGCACAGCGAGCCGGCGCCCGACTGAGGCCATCGGGCGGGGCTCACCTGGGCCCGGGCACAATCGCTGCATGAGGCTCCGACTGGCCGCCCTGTCCCTGGCCCTGCTCCCCCTCGCCGCCTGCAGCGCCCAGGACGGCGACAAGGACGCCGACGCGAACGCCTCGGACGTCCCGAGCGTCACCCAGCCCACCGAGACGACCGAGCAGCCCACGACGGGCCCGGACGGCGGCGACGACGGAGACGGCGGCGACGGCGGCGGCGGCGCTCCGCAGGCCACCACGATCGTCGAGGGCCTCGAGGTGCCGTGGGGCATCGACTTCCTCCCGGACGGCGACGCGGTGGTCACCGAGCGCGACTCCCGGCGCGTGCTGCGGGTGACGCCCGAGGGTGAGGTCACCGAGGTCGGCGAGATCGACGGGTCGACGTCGGGCGGGGAGGCCGGGCTCCTGGGCGTGGCCGTCTCCCCCGACTTCGACGAGGACCGCCTGGTCTACCTCTACGTCACGACCGAGGAGGACAACCGCATCCTCAAGGCGGAGCTCGACGGGGACGAGCTGGCCGAGCCGATGGTGGTCCTGGCCGGGATCCCGCAGGGCTTCATCCACGACGGGGGCCGCCTCGCGTTCGGCCCGGACGGCCACCTCTACGCCTCCACCGGCGAGACCGGCACGCCGGACCTCGCCCAGGACCCCGACAGCCTCGGCGGCAAGATCCTCCGCATCACCACCGACGGCGAGCCCGCGCCCGGCAACCCCGACCCGGACTCCGAGGTGTGGACCAGTGGCCACCGCAACGTGCAGGGGCTCGCCTGGGACGAGGCCGACCGGCTGTGGGCGTCCGAGTTCGGCGACTCGACCTGGGACGAGCTCAACCGGATCGAGAAGGGCGGCGACTACGGGTGGCCGCAGGTCGAGGGCGCCGGGGGCGGCGGCGAGCTCGTCGACCCCCAGGTGGTGTGGCGGACCGACGAGGCCTCGCCCAGCGGCCTGGCGTACGCCGACGGGCACCTGTGGATGGCGGGCCTGCGCGGCGAGCGGCTCTGGCGCATCGAGGTCACCGAGGACGGTGAGGCCGGCACGTCCCGCGCGTTCCTCGCAGGCGAGCACGGACGGCTGCGGACCGTGGTCGCAGCCCCGGACGGGTCGCTGTGGCTGACGACCTCCAACCAGGACGGACGCGGCGAGCCCGCCCCCGGCGACGACCGCATCCTGCGCGTCACCCCCTGAGCAGCCCGCCCGTCACCCGGCGAGCACCGTGCCCGGCTGCACGACCGCCCGGCGGGCGGCCCGGCGCAGCGTGGTGAGGATCGCCGGCCCCAGGACCACGACGGCGAGGCAGGACGTGACCGCCCGGCCGGTGTCCCAGCCCCCGGTCGAGGTCAGCAGCGTGTAGACGAGGAACCGGTGGGCGTTCTCCAGCACCGGCGCGCCGGCGACGTACGACAGCGAGCCCTCCTGCCCGGGCACCACGACGCCGAGGGCGAACGGCCAGAAGCTGAGGTTCATCAGCATGCCGTAGGCGTAGGCGGCGACCACGGCGTACGCCGCCAGCATCGCGATCTCCCAGCGACCGTGCACCCGACGGGGCAGCAGCCCCGCCCCCATGCCCACCCAGGCGGCGCAGATCATCTGGAACGGCAGCCACGGCCCCACGCCGGCGGTCAGCAGCGCCGAGGCGAACAGCGAGGTGCAGCCCAGGACGAACCCGAACCCCGCCCCGAAGACCCGGCCGCTCAGGATGAGCAGGAAGAACACCAGCTCGATGCCTGCGGTGCCGGCCCCGAGGCCGCGCATCACGGCGTTGACCGCCGTGAGCACGCCGAGGACGGCCAGCACCCGGGCGTCCATCCCGCCCTCGGACATCTCGGCGAGGACGACCACCACGACCAGCGGCAGCAGGGCCAGGAACAGGAACGGCGGCTCGACACGCTGGCCGGGCTCGGCCTGCAGCAGCAGCGGCCAGCAGAGCATCATCAGCCCGGCCACCGTGGCCACGCCCAGGACGAGCGCCGTCCGCAGGCCGACCGGCAGGGCGACGGGGCGCTCGCTCATGCGCGCTCCTCCACCGGTCGGCCGGCGACGACCTCGTCGACGGTGAGCCACGGAGGGCCCAGCACCTTGGTCACCTGGGGCGCGAAGGACGGCGACTCGGCGAGCACCACGCGGGTCGGGCCCTGCGAGACGATCTCGCCCTCCGCGAGGACGACGACGTCGTCGGCCACGTGGGCCGCGAACTCGACGTCGTGGGTCGCGACGAGCACGGCCCGGCCCTCCGCGGCGAGGGCGGCGACGATCCGGGCGAGCTCGGTCTTGCCCGCGTAGTCGAGGCCGCGGGTCGGCTCGTCGAGGAGGAGCACGGGTGGGCGGGCGGTGAGCACCACCGCGAGCGCCAGGGAGAGCCGCTGACCCTCGGAGAGGTCACGCGGGTGCGTGGCGCGGTCGATGCCGGGGGCGAGGCGGTCGAGCAGCCCGCGGCACGTCCCCTCCTCGGCGCCCGCGCCGGCGTCGGCGGCCTCGCACTCCTCTGCCACGGTCTCGAGGTAGAGCAGGTCCGCCGCCGTCTGCGGCACCAGCCCGACGTGCTCGCGGCGTCGTGCCGCGGGCAGGTCGGCGGGATCCGCTCCGTCGACCGCCACGGCACCGCCGCGCCGCCGTCCGCTGCCCTGCAGCGCCCAGATCAGGCTGGACTTGCCGGACCCGTTGCGGCCCATGAGCACGGTCACGCGACCCGCGCCCAGCTCGAGGTCGAGGTCTCGCACGGCCGCGTGCCGGCCGTGGACGACGGTCACCCCCCGCGCCGTGAGGACGGCAGCGGGCGAGGTCCGCGTCGGGTCGGCGGGCGGTGGCGGGAGCACCATCCCGCGTGCCCGCCGCCGGGCGTCGCGCACGGTCAGCGGGAGGGGGGACCACCCGGCTGCCCGGCCCAGCTCCACCAGGGGCGGCGCGACGGGCGAGTCCGCCAGCACGACCTCGGGCGCGTCCACGGTGACGCCGCCGTCCCCCGTGAGCAGGCACAGGCGGTCGGCGAACGGCACGACCCGCTCGAGGCGGTGCTCGGCGAGCAGCACCGTCAGCCCGAGGTCCTGGACGAGCCGGGTGATGGTCGCCAGGACGTCCTCGGCCGCCGTCGGGTCCAGGGCGGAGGTCGGCTCGTCGAGGACCAGGACCCGGGGGTGGGCGGTGAGGACGGAGCCGATCGCGACACGCTGCTGCTGCCCGCCCGACAGGGTGCGGAGCGCCCTGGACCGGAGGTCGGCGATGCCGAGCAGGTCGAGCGTCTCCTCGACCCGTCGGCGCATCGTCGCGGGCGGCACGCCCTGCTGCTCCATCCCGTAGGCGAGCTCCTCCTCGACGGTGTCGGTCACGAACCCCGCCAGCGGGTCCTGCCCGACGTACCCCACGACGTGGGCCCGCTCCCGGGGCGCCTGGTGGACGATGCTGCTCCCGTCGAGCAGGACGTCGCCCGACAGCACGCCGCCGGTGAACCGCGGCACCAGGCCGGTGACGACGCCGAGCAGCGTGGACTTGCCCACGCCGGTGCGCCCGGCGACGAGCACGAGCTCGCCCTCGTCGAGCGTGAGGTCGACGTGCCGCAGCACGCGGCGGCCGTCGTAGGCGAAGGAGACGTCCCGGAGCTCGATCATGCCGCCACCTCCGCGGGTCGCGCGGCCTCGCGCGGCCCTGCGGCCGGCTGGGCGAGCGCGGTCGCCGGCACCGGGGTCGCCACCGCCGGCAGCAGCCCGACCAGCCCCACCGCGAGCGCCAGCGGCGACAGGTACGGCGCGCCGTCCACGGTCGGGTAGGCGACGGCGACCTGGCTCTGCGCGAGCCAGGCGGCCAGGACGGCGACCACGACCCCCGTGGCGACGGTGACGAGCTCGGGGCCGCGCCAGGGGTCGGGGCGGTAGCGGGTGCGGCCGACCCGGCGCCCGGCGTGCGCCATGCCGAGCGCGGCCACGACGAGCGAACCCGCCAGCACCGGCCACGCCAGGACACGCGGAGCGGTGGGGTCGAGCCAGGCGTACGTCCCCACGCAGACGCCGCACAGGGCGCCGACGAGCAGGACGCCGGTGAGCCGCCGCTCCCCCGCCGTCGCGCCGCCGGAGCGGCCGTACCCCCGGGTGTCCATCCCCGCGGCCAGCGCCAGGCTCCGCTCGAGGGCGTCCTCCAGCACCGGGACCAGGAACCGCCGCAGCCGGGCCACCCGTCCGCTGGCGCCGCCCCGCAGCGCCTGCGCCGCTCGTACGCGCTGCGCGCTCTCGGCGAGCTGGGGCACCACCGTCACCGCCACCACGAGCACGGTCCCGACCTCGTAGAGCGCCGGCGGCACGCTGGCCAGCACCCGCTTGGGGTTGGCCAACGAGTTGGCGGCGCCCACCACGAGGATGATCGTGCCCAGCCGCAGCCCGTCGTAGAGGCCGGCGAGCAGTGCCTCGCTGGTCACGGGGCCGAGCAGCCGGATGCCGGCTGCCCAGCTCGGCAGAGGGACCTCGGGCAGGTCCAGCAGGACCGTGCCGACCTCCTGGCCGCCGAAGAGGATCCTGAAGAGCACCCGCACCACGACGGTGACGAGCGCCAGCAGGGCGTAGAGCCGGAACGAGCGACCGTAGGGATGACCCGACCGACGTTGCAGCACGACCACGGTCGCCGTCCCGGCGAGGGCGAGCAGGAGCAGCGGGTTGGTGGTCATCGACGCCGCCGCGGCCAGACCCAGCGCCCACGCCCACCAGGCCAGGGGGTGGAGGTCCCTCGGCAGGGTCGGTGGGTTCATGCCGTCGGCCCGGTCATTGTCCAGACGCTCTCAGACGCCCCGCCGCCGCCGGGCGAGCACGGCGCTGCCCGCCGCGGCCGCGCCGAGCAGGCCGAGGACGCCCCAGGACGCCCAGGTCGGGACCCGCGTCGGCTCGTCCTCCGCGGCCTCCGTCGGCGGCACCTCGGACCCGACGCCGGCGAGCGGGTCGGTGGAGTCGCTCCCGGGGTCCTGCTGGGAGTCCTGCTCGTCACCAGGCGCCGGCTCGGGCCGGTCCTCACGCTTCCCACCCCGCGGGGACCGTGCCTTCGAGGGGCGCGCCTTCGCCGGCCCGGGGGACGCGCTCGGCGTGGCGTCGGACGACGGCTGCGGCGTGGCGGAGGGAGAGTCCGACGGGACCGGGGGCTGGGTGGAGGGGCTCGGGGACGGGGTCCTCGCAGGGGTCGAGGAGGGAGTCGGAGAGGGAGTCGGAACGGGAGTCGGGGACGGGCTCCGGGACGGGCTCCTGGACGGGCTCGGGGACGCAGTCGGAGACGGGGTGGACTTCTCGGTCACAGGTGCTCCGACACCCGGCGGGACGGCACCGTCGGTGCGGCCCTGCTGCCAGGACCACGCCACCGAGCCGCCGTCGGGCACCGTGAGGCCCCCCACGCTCTGCGAGGAGTAGGTCCACGACGCGCTGCTGCCCTCGGACCACCACAGCCCCCAGTACGCGTCGGCCGGGGAGGTGTTGACGCAGGGGTCGGAGGTCGGGGCCCCATTGACGCGGCACACGAAGCCCGGTTGACGGGTGGCGTACGACAGCGCGACGCCGGCGCTCTCGAAGATGGACGCGGCGCTCCGTCCGCCGCCGCCGGGCGCGCAGCCGGTGACGATGCCGCCGCCGAGCTCGCGGTAGTCCACCACCACGCTCACACCGCCGGATCCGGAGCAGGTCGCAGCTGTCGCGGCGGGAGCGAGGCTCGGCGCGAGCAGCCCCGGCCCGGCGACGAGCCAGACGGCGAGGGTCACCGCACGCACGGTGGCGCCGGCCGATCGGCGGGGAGTGGGCGAGCTCATCGGGTCCTGTCCCGCTGCACGACGGGGAGGGACCGGCGCTCCGCCGGGTCCGAACCCGCCATTTCCTCGACAGCGATAGGTGTTCGGGGCGCGTCGACGCGGGTGCTCCGGCTCGCACGGACGGGTCCGTGCCCACGGTTGCGGGTCAGCGCCGGACTCGGACCGGCTTTCCCCACGACGGGCGTGTGCTGAGCCGCTCCTGATCGGGTGCGGCCGAACCAGCGTAGTCGCTCCCCGCCCGGACGCACGAATGCCAGGGGCCGTCGTGAGCAGCGACACGGCCCGGCGTCGTGGACGCCGGGCCGTGCGGTGCTGCAGGGGAGCGACCAGGTCAGCCGGTGACCCGCAGCGAGGTGCGAGCGATGTCGTCGATGACCTTCACGACGGCGACGCGGGTGCCGTTGCCCGTGGGCACCTGCAGCTTGCGGACGATCTTGCCGCCGTTGCGCTTTCCGACGACGCGCTTGAAGTCGCCCTTCACCTGGACGCACGCCCGGGCACCGGGAGCCACGCCGAGGACGCGGAAGACGACGCGGTCGCCGGCCTGTGCCCGGAGCCGGGCCGACTCGATGCGGAGCGCCTCGGTGCTCGCCGGCGCGAACTGCAGACCGAGCACGGCCTGGGCCGTGGCACGGCGCCACTCGTCGCGGGCGTCACCGAGCCCGCCCGTGCGGGCCGAAGTGACAGCCGACTTGCGGTAGGCCACGGCGCCTGTGTCCTTGGTCAGCGCGGAGCGGCAGCGGAGCTTGTCCACCGGCTGGAGCTTGCGCACCCACGTCGCCGCCTTCTGGGCGGCCTCGCGGTTCCTGAGCAGACCCAGGGCGTAGCCCGCGAGCGACGTGGTGTTGGAGTTGAGCACCGCGGTGCCGGAGCCCCCGCGGAAGGCGCCGCTGGCGCGCTGCTGGGACGCCAGCCAGGCGCCGGCCTTGGAGAGCGCGTCCTTGACGGCCTGGGTCTTGTCGCCCGACTCGACGAGGTTGATGACGGCGAGAGCGGTGGCGTCCGGGTTGGCCTCGCTGCCCGCGGCGCCCTCGACGCAGGACTGCGACGCACCGGAGGCCTTGTCGAGCTGGAGGCGGAAGAAGCCGGAGGCGCACTGCTGCCTGAGCAGGAAGTCGCGTGCCTCGTCCGCCTCGGCGGACCCGGCCCGGGCCAGCGCGCGCACGGCGTACGACTGTCCGATGACGTTGGCGAAGTCGCCGAACGAGGAGAGGTCCGAGATGCGGCCCGCACTCGGGCCGGAGTCGGTGGTTCGCTTCTCGAGCTCCACGACGAGGTTCACGCCGCCGTACTCGGTGGGGTTGCGCTTGGCAGCGCGGGCGAAGGTGGCGGCCTTGGCCAAGGCGCCCGCGTACGACTCCGTGCTGCCGTCGCCGACGTACTGCCGGATCTTGGGCTCCAGAGCCCTCGTGATGGCCCGGACCGTGTCGTTGTCGCCGACCGCGGTGAGCGCGAGCCCGGTGTCGATGGTCAGGCCGTAGTCGGGACCGAACTCACCGACCAACAGACCCTCGTCGAGCTCGCTCGCGAGCCACGTGGCCGCGGCACGGGAGGCACTGTCGTCGGTCTTGCCGCCGACGGGAGCCGCCGAGGGTGCTGCCGACGACGGTGCCACGAGCGCGCTCGTCGACAACGCGGCAGCGGCGAGGATGGCCCCCGCCGTACGCATGGAGTGAGACATGTCCTGGTTCCTTCCCGCTGCGTGGCGGGAGGAACGCCGGGAACCCGGCGGACCAACCGCTGTTTCCGCGCAGCGATGTGGTGGGTCGGCCGGCAGCGCAGGTCCGGCTCGCCCCGAGGGGCACACGGTTGCGGGTCAGCGCCGGGTTCGCACCGGCTTCCCCACTGCCAGCAGGGGATGATGTTGTCCGAGGAGCACCCTAACAACAGTCGCGGGGGGACCCGTCAGGTGAGCCGCTCGAGGATCAGCTCGCGCACGCGACCGGCGTCGGCCTGGCCGCGCATCTCCTTCATCACCGCGCCGATGAGCGCACCGGCCGCCGCGACCTTGCCGTCGCGGATCTTGTCCGCGACGTCGGGGTTCGCCGCGATGGCGTTGTCGACCGCGGTCGCCAGGGCGCCGTCGTCGCTGACGACCGCCAGCCCGCGCTTCTCCACGACCTCGTCGGGAGTGCCCTCACCGGCCAGGACCCCCTCGAAGACCTGCCGGGCGAGCTTGTCGTTGACCGTCTTCTCGTCGACCAGCGCCTGGATCCGCGCCACCTCGCCGGGCGTGATCGGCAGGTCGGGGAGCTCGACGCCGTCCTCGTTGGCGCGCCGCGCCAGCTCGCCGAGCCACCACTTGCGCGCCGCCTGGGGCGGTGCGCCCGCCGCGATGGTCTCCTCGACCAGGCCCAGTGCGCCGGCGCCGATGGTGTCGCGCATGTCGAGGTCGCTGAAGCCCCACTCCGCCTGGAGGCGTGCCCGCCGGGCCGTGGGATTCTCCGGGAGGGTCGCCCGGAGCTCCTCGACCCACTCCCGCGACGGCGCCACCGGCACGAGGTCGGGCTCGGGGAAGTAGCGGTAGTCCTCGGCGTCGGACTTCTCCCGGCCCGAGGTGGTGATGCCGGTGTCCTCGTGCCAGTGCCGGGTCTCCTGGAGGATCGAGCCGCCCCCGGAGAGGATCGCCGCGTGCCGGCGCACCTCGTAGCGGACCGCCCGCTCGACGGAGCGCAGGGAGTTGACGTTCTTGGTCTCCGTGCGGGTGCCGAGACCGCCGGACCCCTTCGGCGCGAGCGAGAGGTTGACGTCGGCGCGGATGGAGCCCTGGTCCATCCGGGCGTCGGAGACGCCGAGCGCGACGATCAGGTCGCGGAGCTGGGCGACGTACGCCTTCGCGACCTCCGGCGCCCGCTCCCCCGCGCCCATGATGGGCCGGGTGACGATCTCGATCAGCGGGATGCCGGCGCGGTTGTAGTCGACCAGCGAGTGGTCGGCGCCGTGGATGCGGCCGGTGGCGCCGCCGACGTGCAGCGACTTCCCGGTGTCCTCCTCCATGTGGGCCCGCTCGACCTCGACCCGGAAGGACTCCGGCTCGCCGTCCTCGCCCTCGATGGTGACGTCCATCCAGCCGTCGAACGCGATCGGCTCGTCGTACTGGGAGGTCTGGAAGTTCTTCGGCATGTCGGGGTAGAAGTAGTTCTTCCGGGCGAACCGGCACCACTCCGCGATGTCGCAGTTGAGCGCGAGGCCGATGCGGATGGCCGACTCGACCGCCCGGCGGTTCACCGCCGGCATCGCCCCCGGCAGGCCCAGGCAGGTCGGGCACACCTGGGTGTTGGGCTCGGCCCCGAACTCCGTCGGGCAGCCGCAGAACATCTTCGACGCCGTGTTGAGCTCGACGTGCACCTCGAGACCCAGCGCGGGGTCGTAGGCCGCCAGCGCCTCGTCGTAGGGCGTCAGGGACTCGGTCGTGCCGGTCATCGGTCGGCTCCAGTCAGTGCGGGGGCCCGGTCGAGCAGCGGACCGCCCCAGGCCTTCTCGTGCAGGGTCTCCAGCGCGGCTCCCACGCGGTAGAGGCGCTCGTCCGCCAGGGCCGGCGCGAGGACCTGGAACCCGCTGGGCAGCCCGTCCTCGTCGGCGAGGCCGTTGGGCACCGAGATGCCCGGGACGCCGGAGAGGTTGGCCGGGATGGTCGCGAGGTCGTTGAGGTACATCGCGATCGGGTCGTCGAGCTTCTCGCCGAGGCGGAACGCGGTCGTCGGCGCCGTCGGCGAGACGAGGACGTCGACCCGCTCGAAGGCCGCGGCGAAGTCGCGGCTGATCAGGGTGCGGACCTTCTGGGCCTGGCCGTAGTAGGCGTCGTAGTAGCCGCTGGACAGGGCGTACGTGCCCAGGATGATCCGGCGCTTGACCTCGTCGCCGAAGCCGGCGTCGCGCGTCGCGCGCATCACCTCCTCGGCGCTCGGGTCGCCCTCGGGGACCACGCGCAGGCCGTAGCGCATCGCGTCGAACTTGGCGAGGTTGCTCGACGCCTCGGCGGGCAGGATGAGGTAGTAGGCCGCCATCGCGTGGACGAAGGACGGGCACGAGACCTCGACGACCTCCGCGCCCGCCTGCACGAGCAGGTCGACCGACTCGCGGAAGCGCGCGAGCACGCCGGGCTGCCAGCCGTCGCCGGACATCTCGGTGATGACCCCGACCCGCACGCCCGACATGTCGCCGGCCGCACCCGCCCGGGCCGCGTCGGTGAACGAGGGCCAGGCGTGGTCGATGGAGGTGCTGTCGAGCGGGTCGTGCCCCGCGACGACCTCGTGCAGCAGGGCGGCGTCGAGGACCGTCCGGGTGACCGGACCCGCTTGGTCGAGGCTGTTGGCGAGCGCCACCAGGCCGTAGCGGGACACCCCGCCGTACGTCGGCTTGACGCCGACCGTGCCGGTGACGGCGCCGGGCTGGCGGATCGAGCCGCCGGTGTCGGTGCCGATCGCCAGGGGCGCCTCGAACGCGGCGACCGCCGCGGCGGAGCCGCCTCCCGACCCGCCGGGGATGCGGTCGAGGTCCCAGGGGTTGCGCGTGGGTCCGTAGGCCGAGTGCTCGGTCGAGGAGCCCATGGCGAACTCGTCCATGTTGGTCTTGCCGAGGATCGGCAGCCCGGCCTCCCTGAGCCGGCGCACGACCGTGGCGTCGTACGGCGGGACCCAGCCCTCGAGGATCTTCGAGCCGCACGTCGTGGGCAGTCCCTTGGTGGTGAGCACGTCCTTGACGGCGATCGGGACGCCGTCGAGCAGCCCGCGGACCTCGCCGCGCTCGCGGCGGGCGTCCGACTCCGCGGCCTGGGCGAGGGCGCCCTCGGTGTCCACCTGGAGGAAGGCGTGCACGTCGCCGTCGACGGTCGAGATGCGCTCGAGGTGGGCCTCGGTCAGCGCGACGCTGGTCACCGACCCGTCGGCGAGCGCCTCGGCCATCGCGGCGGCCGTGGCGTGGACGCCGGTCACTGCTCGTCCCCCAGGATGCGTGGCACGCTGAAGCGCTGCTGCTCGACGGCGGGAGCGCCGGCGAGCGCCTCCTCCGGCGTCAGGCCCGGCACCACGACGTCCTCCCGGAACACGTTGGTGATCGGCAGCGGGTGGGAGGTCGGCGGGACGTCCTCGCCGGCCACCCCCTGGATGGAGGCCACGGACTCCAGGATCACGGAGAGCTGGGGCGCCAGGTGGTCGAGCTCGGCGTCGGAGAGGTCGATGCGGGCGAGCGTGGCCAGGTGCGACACCTCGTCGCGGGTGATCTCGGGCATGGGCGGAAGCCTAGTGGCGCGGCCGGGGTCGGGCGGACCCGGGCGAACGGCCCGGCCCCCGTCCGTCCCAGCCGCTACCCTCCCGCTCACGACCACCACACGTCTCGGGGGAACGATGACGCTGCTGCACGACGACCTCATCGACGGCGTCCGGACGATCTGGGTCGACTCGGGGCGACCCACCCTGGCAGCGACGCTGTTGTTCCGCGCCGGTAGCGCCGACGAGACCCTGGCGTCGTCGGGGTGGCTGCACCTCCTCGAGCACCTCGCGCTGCACGGCCGCGACCGCGGAAGCCTGCACGCCAACGGGTCCGTGGCGCCGCTCCTCACCACCTTCATGCTCCACGGACCCCCCGAGCAGGTCTGCGAGGCCCTGCGCGACCTCACCTCGTGGCTGGCCGCGCCGGACGTCCGGGAGCTCGACCGGGAGCGCCGGGTCCTCGCGGTGGAGGAGGCGACCCGGCAGGGGGGCGGCCCCGTCGGCCGCGCCTTCGGCATGCGGTACGGCGCGCTGGGTCCCGGGCTGGTGAGCTCCGCCACCCCCGGGCTCGGTCGCGCGTCGGCCGACTCGCTCGCGGAGCTCGCGCGACAGGTCTTCGTCACCGGCAACGCCGCTCTCGCCCTGGACGGCCCGCCCCCCGGGGGCCTGGCACTCGCCCTCCCGCCCGGGGACCGCCTGCCGGTGCGAGCGGCCGTGCCGGTGGAGGATCCGCAGGCTGTGTACGTCGAGCCCGCCGGCCTCGTGGTCTCGGGGCTGGTCCCCCGCTCGAGCACGAACACGCTCGTCGCACCTGTGGTCGAGGAGGCCCTGCGGCGCCAGCTTCGCGACCGCGACGGCGCGGCCTACTCGCCGTACTCGGTCTACGAGGGTGTGGACGAGCACCACGCGCTCGTGGTCGCCGGGTCGGACGTCAGCCCGTCGACGGCCCCGTCGCTCCTCGGGAACACCCTCGACCTCCTGGACGGGCTCGCCCGCAACGGCCCGGACCCCGCGTCCCTGAGGGACATCGTCGACAAGATCAAGCAGGCCTACACCGACCCCTACAACGTCGGCGGCCTCGCCCACCGGGCTGCCGCGCTCACGCTCCAGGACCTCGAGCCGCAGGAGCTCGACGAGGTGATCGCCGAGCTGGACGCGGCGACCCCCGAGTCACTGGTCCCGGGACTCGTGGAGCTCCGCGACACCGTGCTCATGGGTGCGCCTCCGGCTACCGCGCCACACACCCGGCTGCGGACCGTCGAGCAGCCCTACGTCGCTGAGCGGGCGCGCGGGGGCCGCAGCGCCAACTGGCCCGGGGACACCTCGCGGCTCCACGTGGATGAGCACGACCTGGTGATCGGGGACAGCGGCGTCGTCCGGCGGTATGCGCTCGCCGAGGTCGCCGGCTACCTCACCTGGGGCACGGGGGCCCGGCAGCTGGTCCTCCAGGACGGATGGTCCTTCACCCTGGTCCCCGAGGTCTGGGCCAAGGGCGAGCGCCACGTGAGCCGCCTCGACGCGGTGCTCCCGGCGTACCTCCACCTCCCCCAGCCTGACGACACGGCGCCCACGGCCGAGGCGCGCGCCGGCGCAGTCCAGCGCTGGGGGGTGGCGGCACAGCGCGAGCGGCGGTGGATCTTCGCCGGGCTCATCCTCCTGGCCCTGCTCGCCGGAGGTTGGGTCCTTGCCGAGGCGGTGGGAGGCATGCCGGACCGAGCAGCGTCCAGGATCATCCCGTTCCTGCTCATCGGCCTGTTCCTCAGATTGGTCATGGCGATCGCCGACGGGAGGCTCTGACGTCGCTGCCGGGTCAGCAGCTGGAGCGCCGCTCGGCGTTCCGGCAAGTGTCGTTGCCGCTCTTCCCCCGCACGACGTCCACGCCCCGCCCGCCGTCGAGGCGGTCCGGCTCGCCGGAGCCCGTCAGCACGTCGGGACCGCCGCGGCCGTAGATGAGGGCGCGGAAGTCGGGGTGGGCGGTGACGATGTCGGGGCCGCCGGTCCCCTTGTAGACCGAGACCGCCTGGCCGGGGAGGAGCACGTCGGAGAAGCCGGAGATGCTGCCGACGAGGGTCACCGGCGCCAGCCCGCGGATCGTCGCCCTCCCTTTCGCCTGGTCGATGCGCAGCGTGGCCTTCAGCGCGGGGTTCGGGTGGGCCAGCAGCCGCAGGCGGTCGCTGCCGCCGTACCCCTTGGCGACGAAGCCCGGCTCGAGCGGCAGCGGGAAGGAGACGGTGTCCCCGCCACCACCGCCGCGGAAGTGCTGGCGGGTGACCGAGGTGGAGGACATCGCGTCCTCGCCGGGTCCGCCCACGAAGACGTCCGCGCCGGCGCTCCCGTCGAGCTGGTCCGCCCCGGACCCGCCGCTGAGCAGGTCGTTGCCGGGGGTGGTCCCGGCGTCGCCGACGAGGACGTCGTCGCCACCCTGGCCGTAGACGCGGTCGTCACCGCCCCGCGCGTAGACCCACTCCTGGCGGAAGGTCCCCGAGATCGTGTCGGCGTGCTCGGACCCCACCAGGCGCAACGGACCGCCGGTCACGAGCACGTCCGCCCCGTCGGCGTTCACCGGTGCCGGGACGACGGTCAGTGACACCACGACCGGGGCGGGCGCCGTGGCGTAGCTGACGCCGTCGGGGGTCACGGTCGCTCCCGGGGTGGTCGGACGGATGTCGTAGCCGGGGTCGATGTGGTCGTCACCGCCCTCGCCCACCAACAGGTCGCCGCGCTTGGCGATCCGGCCGAAGGCGTCAGGACCGTAGGCGTCCTCCTCGCCGAAGATGCGGTCGTTCCCGGCGCCTCCCACCAGCCGGTCGGAGCCCAGACCGCCGCAGATGACGTCGTTGCCGCCGAGCCCTCGGACCCGGTCGTCGCCGTCGCCGGCGACGATGACGTCGCGCCGCGGCGTGCCGGTGATGGTGTTGGCCCGGGCGTTGCCGACGATGGTGGCCTTGATGCCGTCGCAACGCTGGGCCGCCGCCTCGGCGGGGACCACCACCGCGGTCAGGGACAGTCCGAGGACCAGGCCGAGTGCTGCTGGGACGAGACGCATGAGGAACCCCCGAGAGTCAGTGACGTTTCCTCTCCTTGTGACCCCAGCGGGCGCGTCTCAAACACCCAGCGCGTCCGGGCCCTGCTCGAGGAGCACCTTGAACCGCTCCTCGTCGAGCATCGGCACGCCGAGCTGCTCGGCCTTGTCGGCCTTGGACCCGGCGTTCTCGCCCACGACGACGTAGTCGGTCTTCTTCGACACCGACCCCGACGCCTTGCCGCCGCGGCTGATGATCGCCTCCTTCACGGAGTCGCGGGAGAAGTCCGCCAGGGAGCCGGTGGCCACGATGGTGAGCCCCTCCAGGGTGCGCGGCACCGACTCGTCGCGCTCGTCGGCCATCGCGACGCCGGCGGCCTGCCACTTCTCCACGATCGTGCGGTGCCAGTCGACGTCGAACCACTCCACGACCGCCTCGGCGATGGTCGGACCCACTCCCTCGGCCGCCGCCAGCTCCGCCTCACTGGCGGCGCGGAGGCGGTCCATCGAGCCGAACTCCTGGGCCAGGGCGCGCGCGGCCGTCGGGCCGACGTGGCGGACCGAGAGCGCCACCAGCACCCGCCACAGCGGGACCTGCTTGCGCGCGGCGAGGTTGGCCAGGAGGCGCTGCCCGTTGGCGTTCAGGACGGGGCCGTCGCCCTCAGCCTTCTTCGGGGCCCGGGTGAAGAGCGGGGCCCGCAGCAGTGCCTGCTCGTCGAGGTCGAACACGTCCCCCTCGTTGTCGATGACCCCCGCGTCGAGCAGCGCGGTGGCTGCCTCGTAGCCGAGGCCCTCGATGTCGAAGGCGCCCCGACCGGCGACGTGGAAGACCCGCTCTCGGGCCTGCGCGGGGCAGAACTGGTGGTTGGGGCAGCGCAGGTCACGGTCGCCCTCCTTCTGCTGGTAGAGCGCGGTCCCGCACGCCGGGCAGTCGGTGGGCATCTCCCACTCCGGCAGCCCCTCGGGCCGCAGCGCCAGCACCGGGCCGAGGATCTCGGGGATCACGTCACCGGCCTTGCGGAGGATCACGGTGTCCCCCGGCCGGACGTCCTTGCGCCTGACCTCGTGGGCGTTGTGGAGGGTGGCCTTCTCCACGGTCGACCCGGCGACGCGGGTGGGCTCCATCCGACCGAACGGCGACACCCGGCCGGTGCGGCCGACCTGCACCTCGATCGCGAGAAGCCGGGTGTTGACCTCCTCGGGCGGGTACTTGAACGCGATCGCCCACCGGGGGGCCCGACTCGTGGAGCCCAGCCGGCGCTGGAGCGAGACGTCGTCGACCTTGACGACCACCCCGTCGATCTCGTGCTCGACGTCGTGGCGGTGCTCGCCGTGGTGCTCGATGAACTCCTGGACCGCCGCGAGGTCGCCAAGCACGCGGACGCGGTCGGAGACGGGCAGGCCCCAGGCCGCCAGGGCGGCGTAGGCCGCGCTCTGCGCCGGCGGGTCGAAGCCCTCGCGCTTGCCGATCCCGTGGCAGACCATCCCCAGCGCGCGGGTCGCCGTGACCCGGGGGTCCTTCTGGCGCAGGGAGCCGGCGGCGGCGTTGCGGGGGTTGGCGAACACCGGCCGGCCGGCGTCGGTCATCGACTCGTTCAGCCGCTCGAAGGCGGCGGTCGGCAGGAACACCTCGCCCCGCACCTCCAGCAGGGCCGGGACGGGGAACTCGTCCGAGGGCGCGAGCCGGTCGGGCACCGAGTCGATGGTCCGGACGTTGGGCGTGACGTCCTCGCCCGTCCGCCCGTCGCCCCGGGTCAGCGCCCGGACCAGCCTGCCGTGCTCGTAGAGGAGGTTGATCGCCAGGCCGTCGACCTTGAGCTCGCACAGCAGCCCCGGCGGCTCGATCCCGTCGCGCAGGATGCGGGCGTGCCACGCGGCCAGCTCGTCGTAGGAGAAAACGTTGTCGAGGGACTCCATCCGCTGGAGGTGGTCGACGGCGGTGAAGTCGGTGGAGACCGCGCCGCCGACCTTCTGGGTCGGCGAGTCGGGGGTGCGGAGCTCGGGGAAGCTGTCCTCGAGCGACTCGAGCTCGCGCAGCCGCCGGTCGAACTCCGCGTCCGAGAGCGTCGGGTCGTCCAGCACGTAGTAGCGCCAGCGCGCGTCCTCGACCTGCTCACTCAGCTCGCGGTGACGCTCGCGGGCGTCGTCCGGGGCGGTGGCGACGGGGGCGACGGGCGCGACGTCGGCGGTCTCGTCGGCGGTCTCGTCGGCGGTCTCGTCGGGGATGTCGTCAGCCCGGCTCATGGACACAGTCTGCCCGTGGCCGCCGACAGCGCCGTGCCGGGTGGTCCAGTCCAGATGAAACGCAGTTGTTCCATCGACGCCCGGCGCGTACTGTGATGAAACGAAACCGTTCCGTTCCATCAGGAGAGCCATGGTCCCCCGAAGCATCAGCGCCGACGCCGGTCCGTGCCGACCACGGGTGGAGGGCGAACGCGAGCGGGAGATCCTCGACGCGACCCTGGAGGTCCTGGCCGAGGTCGGCTACGACCTGCTCACGATGGATGCGGTGGCCGCGCGGGCCAAGGCCTCGAAGGCCACGCTCTACCGTCGCTGGAGGGGCAAGCCCGAGCTCGTCGTGGCGGCCGTGATGTGCCACCACGCCGGTGCCGGCGCCGTCCCGGACACCGGCAGCCTCCGCGGTGACCTGCTGGCGGCGTACTGCGGGACGGGGGGTCTCAACGACCCGCGCGCGCAGTCCGTGCTGAGCGCGGTGGTCACCGCCATGGGTCGCGACCCGGAGTTCGCGGAGGTCTACCGCCGTGACTTCATCGGTCCCAAGATCGCCGTCTCCCGTGCGGTCTACGAGCGGGCCCGGGAACGCGGGGAGGTCCACCCGGACACCGACCTCACCATCCTCGGACCCGCGCTCGCCGGCATCGTCCTCCACCGCGCCTTCCTGCTCGGCGAGCCCGTCACTCCCGAGCTCGTCGGGCGCGTGCTCGACGAGGTCATCCTCCCCGCCGCGCTCCACGGCCCCCTGAGATCGCCGCACGACCCGGCCGACGCCTGACGACGCCGGCCCCCGAACCCGCACACCTCCACCGAAGGACTCCTCGTGACCGACACCCACAGCACCACCCACCCGCCGGGCACGCCCCAGCGGGAGCTCAACCTGACCTGGGCGCTCGTCCTGATCTCGATCGCCCAGCTGATGGTCGTGCTCGACGCGACCATCGCCAACATCGCGCTCCCGTTCATCCAGAAGGACCTGGGGATCAGCGACGCCAACCTCTCCTGGATCGTGACGGGCTACGCCCTCGCCTTCGGCAGCCTGCTGCTCCTGGGCGGGCGGCTGGCCGACCTCTACGGCCGCCGCCGGGTCTTCATCGTCGGCCTGGTCGTCTTCGCCGTGGCCTCGCTCCTCGGCGGCCTGGCGACCAACGAGGCGCTCCTGCTGGCCGCTCGCGGCCTCCAGGGACTGGGCGCCGCCCTCGCCTCGCCCGCCGCCCTGGCCCTCATCACCACGACCTTCCCCGCCGGCAAGGAGCGCAACCGCGCCTTCGCCGTGTACGCCGCGATGTCGGGCGCCGGGGCGGCCGTCGGTCTCATCCTGGGCGGCTGGCTGACCGGCCTCGACCAGCCGCTCGGGATCGACGGCTGGCGCCTGACCTTCCTCATCAACGTCCCGATCGGGATCGTCGCCGCCCTGCTGTCGCCGAGGTTCCTCAACGAGTCGGAGTCGCACCCCGGCCAGCTGGACCTGCCGGGCGCCGTGACCGGCACGCTCGGCCTCCTCGGGGTCGTCTACGGCCTCTCCCGCGCGGGCACGGAGGGCTGGACCGACACCTGGACGGTCGTCAGCCTCGTCGCGGGCGCCGCGCTGCTGGCACTCTTCGTCGTCGTCGAGAGCCGGGTGGAGCACCCGCTGCTGCCGTTCCGGGTCTTCACCAACCGCACCCGCGCCGCGAGCTTCGTGGCGATGTTCCTCGCACCCGCGGCGATGTTCGCGATGTTCTTCTTCCTGAGCCAGTACATCCAGAACGTCATGGGGTACACCCCGCTCAAGGCCGGCGTCGCCTTCCTGCCGTTCACGCTCGGCATCGTGGTCGGGGCCGGGCTGGCGTCCAACCTGGTCAACCGGATCGACCCTCGCTACATCTCCGGCGTGGGCACCCTGCTGGCGGCCGCCGCCCTGTTCGGCTTCTCCCGGCTGCCCTACGACACCTCCTTCCCCGTGGAGGAGGTGACGGGGACCTACGTCGCCGACCTGCTGCCGTACATCGTCCTGATGGCGTTCGGCATGGGGCTCACCTTCGTGCCCGTCACCCTCACGGCCGTCCACCACCTCCGCAGCCAGGACTCGGGCATCGGCTCGGGTGTCCTGAACACCGCGCAGCAGGTCGGTGGGGCGCTCGGTCTCGCGGTGCTCGCGACCGTCGCGACGCAGACCTTCACCGACCGTGGCGCCGAGCTGGCGAAGGCGGGTGCGGCGGCCGGCGGCCAGGCGCCTCCGCCCGAGGTCCTGCAGCAGATGCAGGAGGTCGCCCGGCTGCAGATCTTCACCGAGGGGTCGACGCAGGCCTTCCTGGTCGGGGCGATCCTGATGCTCGCGGCCTCGGTCGTGATCTGGGTGTTCCTCGACGTCAAGCACGACGAGCTCGCGACCTACGGCCCGGAGGGCGTGCACGTCGGCTGAGTGTCCGTTGCGACCCATCCGGCCGGTCGGCGGCGACGAAGGGACAGGTGTGGAGCCCGCACTGACCCGTCTCGACGCCGCCGACCGCCCGGCGGGCGTGGTGCTCATGCTGCACGGCGGCAAGGCGCGCTCGTCGGCCGTCGTCGACCGCCGCAGCGCGTCCTGGCGTCGCTCGCTGGCGATGCAGGCCGCGATCGCCCCGGCCCTGCACGAGGCGGGCGCGTCGGTCTGGCTGCTGCGCTACCGCCGGCGCGGGTGGAACGCCGGTGCCGACGTCACCGCCGACGCCCGCTGGGCCCTCGACCAGGTCAGGGCCTCGGTCGGCGACGTGCCGGTCGTGCTGCTCGGCCACTCGATGGGCGCGAGGGTGGCGGTCCGCGTGGCCGATGACCCGCTCGTGCGGGGGGTGGTCGGGCTCGCGCCCTGGTGGTCGCCCGAGGACCCGGTGGCCGCCCTCGCCGGCCGCCGCCTGCTCGCGGCGCACGGGCGCCGGGACAGGATCACCAGCTTTCGCGCCACGGCGGCGTACGTCGAGCGCGCGCGCCGCGTGGCGCTCGGCGCGGAGCTCCGCGACATGGGGCCGTTGGGCCACTACATGCTGGCCGGCGCCGCCTCGTGGAACCAGGTGGCCGTGGCCTCCTCGCTCGAGGTGCTGGTCAGCGAGACCCGGGCCGGCTGAGGTCCGCGACCGCCGGCGGGCGCCAGTCCACGGCTTGGCGCAGGGCGAGGCGGGTGCACCAGTCCGGCGTGAGCCGCATCCCGGCGTCCCGCACGCGGGTGAGGGCCGGACGCGTCCGGCTCGCCATCAGTCCGACCTGCCGCGAGCGCCGCGACAGCCCCGCGACCCGGCGGCGGCGCGCGGCGTCGTACGCCTCGAGGGCGGTCTCGACGGACGCCCCAGCCGTGACGCAGTGCGCGAGCACCACCGCGTCCTCGAGAGCCAGGCACGCGCCCTGCCCGAGGTTGGGCTCCATCGCGTGCCCCGCGTCTCCCACGAGCGCGTAGCGGCCCCGGTGCAGGGGCGTCCCGCCGGGGCGCAGGTCGTGGACGTCGTGCCGTAGCCACCTGTCGGGGGCGAGCGACTCCAGCACCGCGGGGACGGGCGCGTGCCACCGCTCGAACCACTCGGGCAGCGGCCCGGGCTGCTCGGTGGGGCGGTCCCCGGCGGGCGCGACGGCGTAGACGTACGTCGACCCCACCCCCACCGGGACGACACCGAAGCGCACCCCGCGTCCCCAGGTCTCCGCGAGCCCCGGGGTGCGGCCGGGTGGACCCTCCCGGCGAGGCAGCACCGCCCGCCACACCGTGGAGCCGCGAGCCACGGGCTGAGCCGACGGCCAGAGCGTGGTGCGGACCACCGAGCGCAACCCGTCGGCGCCGACGACCAGGTCGGCGTCGAGGTCGCAGGGGTCGGCCACCGGCGCGCCCAGCCTGAGGGTCCCCGGGGCGAGGGCGGCAGCCAGGAGCTCGACGAGGTCGGGCCGCAGGACACCGAGCGCCCCGCCCTCGTCGGGCGTCGCCACCCCGGCTCGCGAGAGCGTCCGGCCGTCGGGCAGCAGCAGCCGCGACTCGCGCAGCTCCGTGCTCCGGTCCCGCACCTCGCCGAGGAGACCGAGGGAGCGGAGGCACCGCAGGGCGTTGGGCCACAGGACCAGCCCGGTGCCCGCCGCCTCGATGACCGGCGCCCGCTCCCGCACCTGCACGTCCCAGCCGGCACGCTGCAGCGCCAGTCCGGTCGCCAGCCCTCCGACCCCACCCCCCACCACGACCGCGGACCGTGCCACTCCTGAGCCCATGGCCGGGACACTACAGATGTAGAGGGCGCGCGCCAACTCTACGTCGGTAAAGTCGCCGGCATGGAGCCCGACCGCCGCCGCCTCGTGGCCCGTACGGCGCTGCGCGTGCTTGCCGCCCAGGGCAGCCGCGGCCTCACCCACCGGGCGGTGGACGCTGCGGCGTCGCTGCCCCCCGGCTCCACCTCCTACTACCACCGGACCCGGGCCGCGCTGCTCGGTGCCTGCGTGGACGAGCTGGTCGAGCAGGACCGCGAGGACATGGTGCGGATGGCCCCGCTCGTCGAGGCCGGGGACCTCGGCGCCGTGCAGGACGCCCTCACGGACCTCGTCTGTTCCTGGGTCACCACCGGACGTGAGCGACACGTGGCTCGCTACGAGCTCACGCTGGAGGCGGTGCGTCGTCCCGAGGTGGCCGCGGTCCTCCATCGCGGCGGCCAGGCGGTGCGCTCGCAGGTGGCGGGGGTCCTGGCGGCGCTCGGCGCTCCCGACGCGGTCCAGCGGGCGAGCATCCTGGTCGCGTGCGTCGACGGCGTGCTCTTCGACCGCGTCGTCGGAGCCAACGCCGGCGTTCCTGTGGAGCGCGACGAGGTCCTCACCATGGTCCGCCGGCTGACCGCCCTCGGGTCCTGAAGGACGGGAAGCCCGGCGGAGCGACGCGGTCGAGAGCTAGGGTGCGGGCACCTGCTCCCTCCTTCCGAGGACCTCTCCTGATGCGCCGACTCCCCGCCCTCATGGCCCTCCTCGTCACGGTGGCCCTCCTCGCGATGACCACGCCCGCCGACGCCGCGCCTCGGAAGTGGCCGAAGGGACCGATCACCTACGCCGACCGGAGCAAGGACCCCGAGGCGGTCCGGCTGGCGGTCCAGGCCTGGAACCGCAGTGGCCTGCGCATCCGCTTCAAGCAGGTGCGCAACCCCCGGCGCGCCGACGTCGTCATCCGCAACACCAAGCGGGTGCCGGCCGGGTGCGGGACGGGGTACGGCACCCTCGGCTACCCCGGACCGGGGCGCCAGGCCTTCGTGAGCATCCTCCACGGCACCGACGCAGGTGGGCAGGGCTGCGCGCTGCCGGGCCAGACGCGGGTGGTGGCGCACGAGCTGGGCCACGTCCTGGGCCTCGAGCACTACATGAAGAGCTGCTCGCTGATGAACACCTCCCACGTCAACGGGGTGGCCGGCAGCCAGTGCATCGACCGCAACGACATCAACGCCGCCAAGCCCGGCCGGTGGCGCTGCCGGCTGCTCGAGGGGGTCGACCTGCGTGCCGCGCGCCGCCTCTACGGCGGGCGGCCCCGGCTGAGCCAGCCGGAGTGGTGCGACGCCGTCGACCGCATCCCGGCGACCGGGGCGGTCTCCGTCGACCCCGTCGCCCAGACCGTGACGGTGACCCGCGCGGCGGAGCCGGCGCTGCCCGGCTGGCTCGGGCCGTGGGGCTGGGGCGAGCCGGGGTTCGAGGTGCACGCCACGCCGTCGACGTGCACCGCCGTGCCCGGTGACGACGCCACCCAGGTGGGAGTGGGCCTGTGGGGAGCCACCCCGGTGGGCGGCTCGCTCACCGAGTACGTCTTCGGACTGCCGCCGGGGCTCCAGTGCATCACCGTGTGGCAGTTCGACCGTGGCACCAACTTCTCCCTGCTGCCCACCTCGGTGATGGTCGAGGTGCCGGCGGGCCAGCAGTCGCGGGCCCGGACGGGTACGGCCGGGCTGCGTCGCGCCGACGAGCCCGCGCGCTGGGACGCCCCCGTCCGCGTGCTGCAGCTCGACTGAGGGGGAGGCTCAGCGCGTCCGCTAGCGGAGGTTGCGGGCGACGGTGCGCGACGTCGTCAGGGCGGTGCGCACCCAGGCCGGCGTCGCTCCGGCGAGACCGCACGTCGGGGTGACCACCAGCGAGTCGCCCAGTGACTCCACGTCCAGGCCGAGCATGTCGAGCCACCGCAGCACCCGCTCGCTGACACCGGCGTCCGACACCGCGTCCTCCGGCGCCAGCGACGGTACGACGCCCAGCGCCGCCACGCGTCCGGACTCGAGCACCTCCGCGAACGTGTCGAGGTCCTCGGGCCCGAGCATCGACAGGTCGGCCGACAGGCCCGCGGCGCCCGCACCGGCCACCAGGGACCACGGGGTGCCGGGGGCGCAGGAGTGCACCCACGGCTCGGCGCCCGCCTCCCGCACCGCCGCGAGCACCCACTCGAGGTGCGCCGAGGCCTCCGGCGGGTGCACCGTCCGGTGCCGGCCGAACCCGCTCGCGGTCGGGACGCGGCCTTCCACGACGGCGGCGAGGGCCGGCTCGTCGACCTGCACGACCAGACGGGTGACACCACCGAGCCGGCGCCTCAGGTCGGCGACGTGGTCGGCGACACCCGCGGCCAGCGCCTGGGCGAGGTCGCGACGCGCCCCGTGGTCGCTGAGCACCTTGTCCCCTCGCGGCTTCTCGACCGTGGCCGCCAGCGTCCAGGGGCCCGCCACCTGCGCCTTGGCGGCGCCGACGAGACCCTGACCCTGCTCCTCGACCTGGTCGAGGTCCTGGGCCAGCAGGGAGCGCGCTCGCCGGTGGTCGACGCCGCTGGCGTCGGTGAGCCGCCACCCGGCCGGCTGGAGGTCGGCTCCGAGCCCCGACACCACCGCCAGCGCTCGTCCGGTCATGGACGCGGTGGCCCCGCGGCCCGGGAGCTCGGGGACGTGCGGCAGGTCGGGCAGCTCGCCGAGGACGAGGCGGACGGCCTCGGCGTACTCGCGGTCGTCCTCACCGGGCATCGACCCGACGCCGGTGGCGAGGGTCATGCCGGCACCCGCTGGGTGGCGGCGATCGTCGCGGAGCCCACGACGCGCGTCCCGTCGTAGACGACGACGGCCTGCCCGGCCGCGATGCCCTCGGCCGGGTCGAGCAGCTCGACCTCGACGCGGTCGCCGTCGACCGTGACCACGGCACGGTGCTCGGCGCCGTGGGCGCGGAGCTGGACCGTGCCCTCGAGCCGGTCCGGGGGCGAGCCGCACCAGCGGGGCCGGTCCGCGCTGATCCGGTCGACCCGCAGCCCCTCGCGGGGACCCACCCGCACCGTGCCGGTGACGGGCTCGATGTCGAGCACGAAGCGCGGCTTGCCGTCGGGCGCGGGGGTGCCGAGCCGCAGGCCGCGGCGCTGGCCGATCGTGAAGGCGTACGTGCCCTGGTGGCTCCCGACGACGGTGCCGGACGCGTCCTCCACGATGTCACCGCCGTGGTTGGGCGCGCGGTCGCCGAGCTTCTCCCGCAGCCACCCCGCGTTGTCCCCGTCGGCGACGAAGCAGATGTCGTGGGAGTCCGGCTTGTCCGCGACGAGGAGTCCTCGCTCGGCCGCCTCGGCCCGGACGTCCGCCTTCGACGTGCCACCGAGCGGGAAGACCGAGTGCGCGAGCTGCTGCTGGTCGAGGACCCCGAGGACGTAGGACTGGTCCTTGCCCTCGTCGAGCGCACGGTGCAGCTCGACGGCGCCGTCCGGGCCGGTGCGCAGCTGGGCGTAGTGACCGGTCGCGACGGCGTCGAAGCCGAGCGCGAGCGCCCGGTCGAGCACCGCGGCGAACTTGATCTTCTCGTTGCAGCGCAGGCACGGGTTGGGCGTGCGGCCCGCGGCGTACTCGTCCATGAAGTCCTCGACCACGTCCTCGTGGAAGCGCTCGGAGAGGTCCCAGACGTAGAACGGGATCCCGATGACGTCGGCGGCGCGGCGGGCGTCGTTGGCGTCCTCGATCGTGCAGCACCCCCGAGCTCCGGAGCGGTACGACGCGGGGTTGCGGCTCAGCGCGAGGTGGACGCCGGTGACCTCGTGGCCCAGCTCCACGGCCCGGGCAGCGGCGACCGCGGAGTCGACCCCGCCGGACATGGCGGCGACGACCCTCATCCCTCCCCCACCCCCGTCATGGACGGCGCGCGGCCCGGGCCCGCTCGACGACTGGTCCGATCGCCGCGACCACGGCGTCGACGTCGGCCTGCGTGGAGGAGTGCCCCAGGGAGAAGCGCAGGGAGTGGCGTGCCTGGTCGTCGTCGCAGCCCATCGCCAGCAGGACGTGGGACGGCTGCGGCACTCCGGCCGAGCACGCGGACCCCGTCGAGCACTCGATGCCCCGCGCGTCGAGCAGCATCAGCAGGGAGTCTCCCTCGCAGTCGGGGAAGCCGACGTGGGCGTTGCCGGGAAGACGACCCGGACCGGTGGCCGCGCCGTGCAGGTGGGCCTCGGGGACGACCTCGACGACGCGGCGGAGGAGGTCGTCGCGCAGCGCCGCCACGCGCTCGGCGTGCTCGGGCTGCCGCTTGACCGCCTCCTCGACGGCGGCCGCCAGGCCCGCGATCGCCGGGACGTCGAGGGTGCCGCTGCGGATGTCGCGCTCCTGGCCGCCGCCGTGCACCAGGGCGGACACCGTCAGGTCCCGCCGTACGACGAGGGCGCCCACCCCGAACGGGCCGCCCAGCTTGTGACCGGTGAACGTCAGGGCGTCGACCCCGGACGCGGCGAAGTCGACGGGGACGGTGCCGACCGCCTGGACGGCGTCGGTGTGGACGGGGATCCCGTGCTCGGCCGCGATCGCCACGACCTCCTCGACGGGCTGGACCGACCCCACCTCGTTGTTGGCCCACATCACCGACACCAGCGCCACCGACCCGGGATCGCGCGCGATCGACTCGCGCAGCGACTCGAGGCGCAGCACGCCCTGCTCGTCGACGGGCAGCAGCTCGACCTGCGCCCCGTCCTCGGCGCCGAGCCAGACGAGCGGGTCGAGGACGGCGTGGTGCTCCACCGCGGTGGACAGGATGCGCGTGCGGCGGGGGTCCTCCGCCCGACGGGCCCAGAAGATGCCCTTGATCGCGAGGTTGTCGGACTCGGTCCCGCCGGAGGTGAACACGACGTCGCCGGGCCGGCAGCCGAGCACGCGGGCGATCGTCTCGCGCGACTCCTCCACGACCCGTCGCGCGGCGCGGCCGGAGGCGTGCAGCGAGTTGGCGTTGCCGACCCCACGGAGGTGATGCGACATCGCCTCGACGGCGACCGGCAGCATCGGGGTGGTGGCGGCGTGGTCGAGGTAGACGGTGCGCGCGGTCGGCTCGGTCATGACCGGTCCAGCCTACGCGGGGTGCCCGCGGCGCCGACCACGTGCCGTACGGACTGGTCAGCGCGTCAGGACGACGAGGTCGTCGCGGTGGACGACCTCGCGCTCGTACGCCGCACCGAGCGCCGTCTTGAGCTCACCGGTCGACCGCCCGAGCAGGGCGGGCAGCTCGTCGGCGTCGAAGTTGACCAGCCCCCGCGCCACGGCGGCACCGTCGGGCCCGGCGAGGTCCACGGGGTCGCCGGCCACGAACGTGCCACTCACCCCGGTGATCCCCGCGGCGAGCAGGGAGGCACGGCGCTCGACCACGGCGCGCACCGCACCGGCGTCGAGGACGAGGCGGCCCTTGGGCTCGGTGGCGTGGGCGAGCCACAGCAGGCGGGTGGGGCGTCGTCGGCCGGTGGACTCGAACAGGGTGCCGACCTCCGTGCCGTCGAGGGCTGCGGAGGCCTGGTCGGCCGAGGCGAGGACGACGGGGATGCCGGCGCCCGTCGCGATCCGCGCGGCCTCGACCTTCGTCGTCATCCCGCCCGTCCCGACACCGGCGGCACCGGGGCTGCCCAGGGTCACCGACGCGAGGTCCGCCTCGGAGCGCACCAGCGGGACGAGGCGCGACCCGGGCAGCGACGGCGGACCGTCGTGGAGGCCGTCCACGTCGGAGAGCAGGACCAGCAGGTCGGCGTGCACGAGGTGGGCCACCAGCGCGGCGAGCCGGTCGTTGTCGCCGAACCGGATCTCGCTGGTGGCGACGGTGTCGTTCTCGTTGACGATCGGCAGCACCCCGAGCTCGAGGAGCTTGGCGAAGGTCTGGTGGGCGTTGCGGTAGTGGGCGCGACGGGTCACGTCGTCAGCGGTGAGCAGCACCTGCCCGGTCACCAGACCGTGACGGGCGAACTCCTCCTGGTAGCGGTGGGCCAGGAGGCCCTGCCCCACGGACGCAGCGGCCTGCTGAGCCGCGAGGCCGCTCGGTCGCCGGGCGAGCCCGAGGGGGGCGAGACCGGCTGCGATGGCGCCGGACGAGACCAGGACGACCTCCGTGCCGCGCCCGCGTACGGCGGCCAGCACCTCGACCAGCCGGCGGATCCGCGCCGGGTCGATGCCCCCGGCGGCCGTGGTCAGCGAGGAGGAGCCGACCTTGACGACGATCCGCTTCGCGGCCCCGACGAGCGCGGACCGCTCAGTCGTCACGGCCGTCCCAGTCGGGGTCGTCGGCCGTCCCGATCTCGTACGACATCGGACCGACCCCGGAGCTGTTGGGGTTGACCTGCGGCTGGCGCCCCTTGCGCTGGGAGTCCAGGCGGCGGGCCACGTCGGCGCGCTCCTCGTTCTCGCCCCGCTCCCCCATCGCCTCGTCGATCTCGCGGCGCCGGCGGTGTGCGGGCCGCTTCTCGTCGAAGCGCTGGTCCTCGCCGCGACGCCCGAGCATCTCCGCCCCGGCCTCGATGCTGGGCTGGAAGTCGAAGACCACGAAGTTGTCCTCGGGGCCGATGAGGACGGCGTCGCCCTCCTGGGCCCCGAGCTGCACCAGGCGCGCCTCCACGCCGAGCCGGTTGAGCCGGTCGGCGAGGAAGCCCACGGCCTCGTCGTTGCTGAAGTCCGTCTGCCGGACCCAGCGCTCGGGCTTCCCGCCACGCACGCGCCAGCCCTCGGAGGTCTCGGTGACCGAGAAGTCGCCGCCGCCGTCGACGGACGGCGGACGCAGGACGATGCGGGTCGGCTCCACGACCTCGCGCTCGGTCCGCGACGCCTCCACGATCTCGGCCATCGCGAAGGTCAGCTCGCGCATGCCCGCTCCGGAGGCCGCGCTGACCGGGAAGACCCGCAGGCCCCGCCCACGCAGCTCGTCCACGACCATGTCGGCGATGTCCCGGCCGTCGGGGACGTCGATCTTGTTCAGGGCGACCAGCCGCGGCCGGTCCTCGAGGCCGCCGTACCGCCGCAGCTCGTCCTCGATCACGTCGAGGTCGTCGACCGGGTTGCGGCCGGGCTCGATGGAGGCCGTGTCGACCACGTGCACGAGGGCCGCGCACCGCTCGATGTGGCGGAGGAAGTCGTGGCCCAGGCCGCGTCCCTCCGCAGCCCCCTCGATGAGCCCGGGGACGTCGGCCACGGTGAAGGTCACCTCGCCGGCCGTCACGACGCCGAGGTTGGGCACCAGCGTGGTGAACGGGTAGTCGGCGATCTTCGGCCGCGCGCGCGAGATCGCCGCGATCACCGAGGACTTGCCGGCCGAGGGGAAGCCCACCAGGCCGATGTCGGCGACCACCTTGAGCTCGAGCCGCAGGTCGAGCTCGTCGCCCGGCTCGCCGAGCAGCGCGAAGCCCGGCGCCTTCCGCTTGGTCGAGGCGAGCGCGGCGTTGCCGAGACCACCGCGGCCGCCGGAGGCCACGACGAGCTCGGTGCCGAGGCCGATCATGTCGGCGAGCACGTTGCCGGCGGTGTCCTTGACCACCGTGCCGTCGGGCACGGGGAGCACGAGGTCCTTGCCGTGGGCGCCGTTGCGGTGGGCACCGGCGCCGTGGCCACCGTGCTCGGCCTTGCGGTGCGGGCTGTGGTGGTAGTCGACCAGGGTGGTGACGTCGGGGTCGACCCGCAGGATCACCGAGCCGCCGGGGCCTCCGTTGCCGCCGTCGGGTCCGCCGAGGGGCTTGAACTTCTCGCGGTGGACCGACGCCACGCCGTTGCCACCGCGTCCTGCTGCGACGTGGAGCGTCACGTGGTCGACGAAGGTGGGGACAGCCATGGGGTGCTCCTGGTGGTGGCAGTGGGTGAGGAAATGCGGAAGGGCGTCCCCGTGACAGGGACGCCCTTCAGCAGTTGCCTCGGTCAGTCGCGCGCGGCGGTCACTCGCCGGGGACGATGTTGACGACCTTGCGGCCGCGGCGGGTGCCGAACTGGACCGCACCGGCCATCAGGGCGAAGAGCGTGTCGTCGCCGCCACGGCCCACACCGGTGCCCGGGTGGAAGTGGGTGCCGCGCTGACGGACGATGATCTCGCCGGCGTTGACGACCTGGCCACCGAAGCGCTTCACACCGAGGCGCTGGGCGTTGGAGTCGCGACCGTTCTTGGTGCTCGCGGCACCCTTCTTGTGAGCCATTGTTCAGTCCTTCTCGGGAGCGTCGAGACCTCGAGCGTGAGCTCAGAGGGAGATGTCGGTGACCTTGACCTGGGTGTACTTCTGGCGGTGGCCCTGGCGCTTCTTGTAGCCGGTCTTGTTCTTGTACTTCTGGATGATGATCTTGGGGCCCTTGGTGCGGCCCGTGACCTCGACGGTCACGCTCGCCTTGTCGAGGCCGGTCGCGGTGACCGTCTCGCCGTCGACGACCATCACCACGGGCAGGGTGAGGGTGTCACCCTCGGCAGCCATCGCGTCGATCTCGATGACGTCGCCCACGGCGACCTTCTGCTGCTTGCTGCCACTGCGCACGATCGCGTACACGGCACTCTCCTCGTCGGACTACGGAACTGCTGGTCTGTGAAACGTGCTGGTCTGCGCGCGTCACCGCCGATCGGCTTGGCGCCTCGGGCAGCGTGGACGCCGCGTGGCGGGCGCGCAGGAGTCGGCGTGTGGAACGCCGACGGTCAAGAGTACGGGATCGGGTCGCGCAGCCGCAAAACGAGCCGCTCGGCCATACTGACCCGGCGCCGGACCGGGCGCAGCCGCCACCTGAGGGGACCAGATGAGCTCGACCCCGTCGACGCCCGACCACGCCGCGCCGGCGCAGGTGCCGAGGTCCGTCTCGGTGGCGGAGAAGCTGACCTGGGCGCGGGCGGCGATGAGCCTCGTCGCCGCCGTCGTCCTCTTCACCGCCCTGGACAGCATCGTCGACGTCGTGATGGAGCAGCCCTCGCTGGCGAGCGGCACCTCCGAGGCGAGCGTCCGCTCGACGCTGGTCGGCTTCCGGGTCCTCGACGTGCTCGTGAGCGTGGTCGTCCCGCTCGTCCTCCTGCGGTTCGTCCGGCGCGGTGCCGGCTGGGCACGGCTCGCCCTCACGGCGGCGACCGCCGCCTCGATCCTGCTGTTCCTCGTGGGCCTGGGCGGCCCGTCGCTCGCATCCGTCTTCGGCGTGGTCTACCTCGTCCTCGCCGCCGCCATCGTCTTCTTCCTGTGGAAGAAGGAGTCCGGCCGGTGGTTCGCGAAGCGCCGGGACTGAGCGCGGCACGCGAGCCCCACGACGAGGACGGCCCGTCCCGGAGAGATCGGGGACGGGCCGTTCGTCGTACGTCGGTCAGCGCTTGCGGGCGCCGCGCTTCTTGACGGGCACGTGCTCCACGACGGGGGCACCGACGGCAGCACCGTCGACGCCGGACGCGACCGCGGCGGGCTCCCACGCACCGGACGCGCCAGCCGCCTCGCCCGGCGCGACCGCCGCCGGCGGACCGGCCGGACGGCTCGCCGCACGGCGGCGCGTCCGGGTCACCACCCGCGGCGAGGCGCTCTCCGCGGCAGGCTGCTCGGCCGACACATCCACTGCATCGGCCGCCGGGCCCTCGACCGGCTCAGGGGAAGACCCGTCGCTCGGCTCGGCCGGCGGGGCGGCTGCCTCGGGAGCGGGCTCGGGCGCGGCCACCTCGGACGACCGCTCCCCCGCGGTCGGCTCGACGCTCTCCCGGGTCGGCGCCTGCGTGGGCTCGTCGGCCGGAGTCTGCTGCTCCTGGGGCTCGGCGACCTGGGGCTCGGCGACCTGGGACTCCTCGACCTGGGACTCCTCGACCTGGGGCACCTCGTGGGTCTCCTGCGCCTGCCGGTCCTGGCGCGCCATCGCGGCGACCACCTTGGGCGAGGGCGCAGCGGGCTGCGGAGCGCTCCCGTTCCCCTGGTCACCGTTGTCGCCGCCCTTGCGGCCGCGACCGCGGCGACTGCTGCGGCGGCCCTCGTCCTCGCCACCGCCGCCCTTGGGCTCGACGGGGGTGTCCCTGATGACGACGCCGCGACCGTTGCAGTGGTCGCAGTTCTCGCTGAACGCCTCGAGGAGCCCGGTGCCGATCCGCTTGCGCGTCATCTGCACCAGCCCGAGCGAGGTCACCTCGGCGACCTGGTGGCGGGTGCGGTCGCGGCCGAGGCACTCGACGAGGCGTCGTACGACCAGGTCGCGGTTGGACTCGAGCACCATGTCGATGAAGTCGACGACGATGATGCCGCCGATGTCGCGCAGCCGGAGCTGCCGGACGATCTCCTCCGCGGCCTCGAGGTTGTTCTTGGTGACGGTCTCCTCGAGGTTGCCCCCGGAGCCGGTGAACTTGCCGGTGTTGACGTCGACGACCGTCATCGCCTCGGTGCGGTCGATGACGAGCGACCCGCCGGAGGGGAGCCAGACCTTGCGGTCGAGCCCCTTGGCGATCTGCTCCTCGATCCGGTGGACGCCGAAGACGTCCTTGCCCGCGTCGCGGCCCTCGGCCGCAGGCTCGAAGCGCTCGAGGCGGTCCTGGAGGTCGGGCGCGACGTGCGCGACGTAGTCCTGCACGGTCTGCCAGGCGTCGTCGCCCTCGATGACCAGCCGGGCGAAGTCCTCGGTGAAGAGGTCGCGGACGACCTTGAGGGTCAGGTCGGGCTCGCCGTAGAGCAGCTGCGGCGCGCCGCCCTTGGACCGCTTCTCGATGTCCTCCCAGCGCGCCTTGAGCCGCTCCACGTCACGGGTCAGCTCGTCCTCGCTGGCCCCCTCGGCGGCCGTGCGCACGATGACGCCGGCGGTGTCGGGGACGATCTCCTTGAGGAGCGTCTTGAGACGGTTGCGCTCGGTGTCGGGGAGCTTGCGCGAGATGCCGGACGTCGTCCCGTCCGGGACGTAGACCAGGAACCGGCCGGCGAGGCTGACCTGGCTGGTCAGCCGGGCGCCCTTGTGGCCGACGGGGTCCTTGGTGACCTGGACGAGCACGGACTGCCCGCTGGAGAGGACCGACTCGATCTTGCGGGGCTGGCCCTCCTTGTGGCCCAGCGCGGACCAGTTGACCTCGCCGGCGTAGAGGACCGCGTTGCGGCCCTTGCCGATGTCGATGAAGGCGGCCTCCATCGAGGGCAGCACGTTCTGGACGCGCCCGAGGTAGACGTTGCCGATCAGCGACGTCTGGGACTCGCGGGCGACGTAGTGCTCGACGAGGACCTTGTCCTCGAGGACCGCGATCTGGGTGAGCTCCTCACGCTGACGGATCACCATCACCCGGTCGACCGACTCGCGCCGGGCGAGGAACTCGGCCTCGCTGACGATCGGCGCGCGGCGCCGGCCGGCCTCACGGCCCTCCCGGCGCCGCTGCTTCTTCGCCTCGAGCCGCGTGGAGCCCGCCAGGGCGGTGATCTGGTCGTCGCCGGTGCGGCTGCGGCGGGCACGGGGCGCGGACGAGCCCTGGGACTCGTCGTCGGACCCGCCGTCCTCGCCCGAGCGGCGGCGACGCCGGCGCCGCCGCGAGGAACCCTCGCCACCGCCGTTGCCGTCGCCGTTGCCGTCGGTGTCGTCGGCGCCCTCGCCGCTGTCCGGGGACTCCGCCGGCTCCTTCTTGGCGGCACGCGAGGATCCCGCCGTGTCCGGCTCCTGGTCGCCCTCGTCGTCTGCTCCCTCGGCGGAGCCGTCACCCGACTTGCGGCGACGACGTCCACCGCGGCGGCGGCGGCGGCGCGACGCCGCTCCCTCGCCGTCGGCCGTGTCGTCCTCGGTGTCGCCGCCCTCCGTGTCGGTCTCGCTGTCGGTGTCGGTCTCGCTGCTGTCCGACTCGGGCGTGCCGGCATCGACGGCGTCGGCCCCGGACGTTTCGGCGACCTCGCCGGCCGTCTCGGCGGCCGTCTCGTCCAGCTCCTCGTCCTCGACGGCCTCCGCCGCCGCCAGGGCGGCCGCCTCGGCCGCCTTGCGTGAGCCACCCCGGCCGCCTCGTGACCGGGAGCGCTTCGCAGCGGGGGGTGCGTCGGCGTCCACCGCGACCGCGTCGTCGGGCGCCGAGGCCGTGGCTGCGGCCCCGCCGTCCGTGAGGTCGAGGGCGTCGTCCGCGGCTTCGGGGGTGGCGACCGCCCGCTTGCGCGTACGGCGCGGGCGAGCGGCGGCAGCGTCCGGTGCCTGGAACAGCACGGCGGGGCCGGCCGGGCCGGCCGTCGGCTCCGGGGCCGCCGGCTGCGTGGCCGCGGCGTCGGCGGCCGGCGCGGCGGTGGGCGCGGGCGCGGGCTCCGGGGCCGGCTCGGTGCCCGCGTCCGAGGGCGCCTCGGCCGCGACGGCCTTCTTGGCGGCGGACTTGCGGGTGGAGGACTTCCTCGTCCGGGTGGTGACCGTCGGCGCGGCCGGGGCGGCGTCGGCGTCGGCGTCGGCGTCGGCGTCCGGAGTCTCGGCCGGTGCGGCGGCGGCCTTCTTGGTCGTGCGCTTCGCCGCGGTCTTGCGGGGGGCGCGCTTCGCCGGTGCCGGGGCGTCGGTCTCCGCGGCCGGCACGACGTCGGCGGCGGGATCCACGGCGGCAGGATCCTCGGTGGCGGCCGGGGCGTCGACGGGGTCCGCCGCGGCCTTCTTCGCCGTGCGCCGCGCGGGTGCCTTGCGGGTGGTCTTCTTCACGACCGGGGCCGCGGGAGCCTCGCCGGCGCCGTCGGTGGCGCCGTTCTCGTCGGTGTCGTTCGCGGCGGAGTTGTCGTCATCGAGCATGGAGTGCTCCTCGGGGGCACCGGGACCGGTGCCGGGTTCGGCGCCACCCGGGCCCGCAGGCGCGAGGGGCGCAAAGCTTGTGGCGGCGACCCCCTCCGCGTGCGCGTCACCGGTGTCGGCTGCCACCCGCCGCGGTCGCTGGGCCAGACGTGCGAGTCGCTGTCACCGACTCGTCCGGTCGCGTCGCGGTCCGGTGACGTTCCACCACCAGGGATGCCGGCCCGTCGTGCGGACCGGCGAGAACGTCGTCGGCTCGACGGGGACCGGCCGGGGCCGGCTCGTCGAACGTGGCGAGTATCGCACACGGTGCCGGGGCGGACGTCATGCGCGCGCGGCCAGCGGATCCCCCACCTCGCCCGACGCGCTGAGCGGTCCCTGGGACAGTCGCGTCATCAGCGGCGCCTCGCCCGCGTCCAGGTCCGCCACCACCGCCAGGCCGCGCAGCACGTCGTCGGGACGCACCGACGGCGTGCCGTGCCGCAGCACCACGTCGAGCGCGGAGGCGCGGGAGCTCTCGGTCGTGGCGGCCAGGGAGACGACGGCGGCCCGCGCGTCGAAGGCCCGCATGCCCTTCTTGGTCATCCGCTCCACGACCGCCTCCTCGGCGGCGAGGAACCGGAGCACGGCGTTGCCGGTCGTCGCGATGTCGGCGTCGAGGTCGATGCGCCAGCGGCTCGCCTCGAGCAGGTCGGAGAGCGAGCCGCCCGGGGACTCGACCACCTCGAGCACGTCGAGGCCGGCCGGCAGCGACTCGTCGAGCAGGACGTGCACGTCCGCAGGCACGAGGACCTCGGCCAGGGCCAGCTCGAGGTACTCGGCCTCGCTCGCCGAGCCCGTGGGGGCCGCACCCGCGTACGAGATCCGCGGGTGCGGGTTGAAGCCGGAGGAGTACGCCATCGGGATGCGGGCCCGGAACACGGCGCGCTCGAACGCCCGGCTGAAGTCGCGGTGGCTGGTGAAGCGCAGTCGCCCGCGCTTGGCGTAGCGCACCCGCAGGCGCTGGACCGGCGGGGCCTGCTGCTCGGGCTGTTGACGCACGCGCCGACGCTAGCTGACGTGGGGAGGACTTCCCGGATCGTCAGCGGTCGGGTCCTCGGCCCGTGGAGCCACATCCGTCGGCATGGGCGCGGACCTGCCGTGGTGACGCTCGTGCTGCAGCCGGAGGAGCGCCACCTCCTCCGCCAGCGTGCGTGTGCGCTCCTCGAGCCGACCGATCTCGTAGCTGAGCTGGACGGAGATGAAGAGCAGCAGCATGATCGCGCCGAAGAACAGCAGGTTGGCCGGGACCTTGACCCCGAGCGCGTCTGCGGCCCATGTCAGCAGCTCGGGGAACACCGCCAGCACCAGGGTCGCGCCGACCACCACCACCCAGATGACGGCGTACTTCTCGCGGAGCCGGTGGCGCCGGAGCATCTCGAACAGGACGACGAGCGTCAGGACGGCACCGATGAGGCCCAGGGTGAAGGTGGAGCTCACGCCTTCTCCTGCCCCAGGGTCTCGGTGGCCGCGGGCCACCGGCGGACGAGTGCAAGGCCGAGAGCCACCACGGCCCGGACAAGGTAGAGGGTGGCCCGAAGAGGGCTCTGGCTGGCCTGGCCCACCGTCCGCGGACGCATCTCCACGGGTAGCTGACGGACCGTGCAGCCGACCCGAAGAGCAATGACCAGCGACTCGACGGTATCGCCGAGGTACTCGGCCGGGTAGTGGTCGGCGAAGACGGCGACGGCACGGCGGTTGGCGGCCCGGAAGCCGCTGGTGACGTCGGTCAGCCGCGTCCTCGCCAAGCGGGACAGCACCCCGGCCAGCAGCCACATGGCCCATCGTCGCGGGCCGGAAGCGCGGTAGGTGCCTTCACCCGCGAACCGAGCGCCCACCACGACGTCCGCGCTCCCGAGACCGTTGACGAGCTCGGTGAGGTAGTTGGGGTCGTGCTGCCCGTCGGCGTCGATCTGCACGACGACGTCGTAGCCCTCGCGCAGGGCGTACCGATAGCCGGCGCGCATGGCTCCGCCCACGCCGAGGTTGTAGGGCAGTCGCGCGACGAGCGCTCCGGCCGCCTCGGCTACGTCCGCGGTGGCGTCCCCCGAGCCGTCGTCGACCACGAGCAGGTCGACGTCAGGACGCGCTGCCCGTACCTCGGCGATTGTCGAGGCGATCACTCCGGCCTCGTTCCAGGCCGGGATGACCACGAGGATGCGCTGTTCGGGTCGCCCGGGCATGGGTGGAACCCTAATCGTCACCCAGCGCGGCATGCGCCCCGGCCGCTGCGACCGTACGACGCACGGCGACTGGCATGGCCATGGAGGTCATCGCCGACGCGATCGCGAAGCCCCGGACTGCGCGCTGCTCCGGGTCCGGCGGTGCCGTCAGCATCACCACGGCCGCCGAGGAGTTGGCAGCGGCCCAGCAGTCAGTGAGCTGCCACCCCACCCGCAGTGCGGCGTAGGCACGGAGCAGCTGTACCCGGTCATGACGTGGTGGCGGCAGGGGCTGGTCGGCGTGAGGCGAACCCCCGAGCGGGGCGTGGATCGTCCGAAGCCCCACAGTCACTCGGAGTCGTGTCTCACGCTGGTGGCACACGTTCGCCGCGTCGAGGCTCGTCGTGACAGCGGCGCAGGCACCGGCCGCCGCCGAGAGGGCTTCGCTAGGATGCCCGCATGATCCTGTCCCGCCGAGGCGAGCCACCAGCGCTCAAGCTCGACGACGTCGTGAACGCCGTCGCAACCGGTGGTCGCCCATGGGTGAGGGGTGAGGACGGCCCGGCGGCGCCGCTGCTCTGCGAGCAGGTGCTCGCCGCGTCTCACGCCATGCTCGCGAATGGGTGAATGGCAGCGAGGCGTACGCGCGCGCCTTCGGGCCTTGCTCATGTATCGGATCGGGCTCGGCGCACCGAGCGCCCTGCGTCGTCCGCTCCTCCTCGTCCGTGACGTCGTGCGCGTGCTCGGGTTCTACGGGGGTCGCCAGTCGCGCCAGTACATGCGGTTCGTGCGTGAGTGTGAGTCCCGGCCCGGGCATCTGCGCGAGAAGATCGCCGAGCTCGACGCCAAGGTCGCAGCAGGGGGCCCGCTCTCGTACTACGTGATGCCGTCGGCAGGGGCGAAGGAGGGGATGTTCCAGCAGGTCAACGCCCTCGTCTACATCCACCTGGTCATGGCCCTGCTGCAGGGACGTGTCCCGGTCGTGGACATGCAGAGCGAGAAGAACCAGTACCTGGCTGCGGACAAGGTCGGCAGGGAGAACTCGTGGGAGTACTTCTTCGAGCAGCCGTACGGGATCGGGCTCGGCTCCATCCCGTCCAGGGCGGATGTGGTGCACGGCCACTTTCGGACGCATTGGGGCGTCTGGAGAGGTGACCCGGCCCGGGCCTTCGGGATGCGGGACGAGACGCGCAGCGACCTGTACATGCTCTGCGAGCGTTTCGTGCGCCCGAACACGACCACGGCGCGGACGATCGATGAGCACCGGCACGCCCTCTTCTCGCCGGGCGACACCGTGCTCGGCGTCGTGATCCGCGAGACCGACTACGCACTGCAGATGGAGCACCACAGCCCCGCCGACGGCCAGATCGACTACACCGCCCAGATCCAAGGCGCCCTGCGCCGGCACGGCTGCAACTCCATCTTCGTGGCTACGGAATCGCGGAAGGTCTTCGACTCGGTCAGCGCTGCCTTTCCCGGGATCGCGCGGACCAACCCGCGCGAGTTCTACGACCGCTACTACCAGGACCGCGAGGACGGCCGTGCGCTGGTGCTCGCCGACGTCAGGCACGATCGAGAGAACGACGAATACCTCAGGGGCCTCGAGTACGTCACGACCGTGTTCCTCCTCGCCGGATGTGACGTGCTCCTCGGTACGCGGAGTGGCGCGTTCACCGCTGCGCAGTACCTCAATGGCGGCGCGTACCGCCACGTGAGCACCTGGGCCTAGACCATGGCCAACGTCGGCCTACGCCTCACAGCTGCTGCGATCGCCAGCGGGATCTCCACGTACGTGGTGCTGATGATCGTCGCCGGGCACCTGAGCCTCGCGGAGAACGCGACGTTCCTGGTGTTCTGGAGCGCCATGTCCCTGGGGTACGGGATCTTCACGAGCATCCAGAGCGATGCGACCCGCGCTGCTGCGGTATGGGCGCGCGCGCCGGAACAGGGGGTGGAGCGCCCACAGGCCCACCCTCGGCTCGTCACCATGATCTGGGCAGCGGGTGCCGCTTCGATGCTCCTGGTGTTGCTGTCCTCACGCCTGTGGTCGGACGGGCTCTTCCTGTACGCCGCGGCCGCGCTTGCGCTGATCATTGCTGTCGGGCAGTTCGGCGCGAGCACGAGCGCCGCCTACAACGCCGTCCTCGTCGGTCATGGCCGGCACTCGATCTTCGCGGTCGTGATCCTGCTGGATGGCCTGCTTCGCCTCGCGTGCGTCTCGATCGTCGTTGCCGGCGGCGGATCACTGGTCTCCATATCGCTGGCGACCATGCTCCCCTCCTTCACCTGGCTGGTTCCCTGGTTCATCCATCGCGGAACACGGGAGGAGCTTCGCCGAACCCGATCTGATCGGGGCATCTCCGGCACCCTCGCCGCGTGGGGACAGACGGTGCTCGCATCCGTGTGCACCAGCGCGCTCATCGTCTGCTCACCCACCTCGACCACCCTCCCGGCTCCGCGCTCCGAGCGACCGCCCGGACCGTCAACCTAGATTGACGAGCCGATCGTGTCAACGAAAGATGACAACGCCGGGCGCTCGACGTCTCCGGTCGCCCCCCGGGCAAGCGCCTGCCTAGGGTCGGGGAGGCCATTCACTCATCAGGAGGAACCACGTGCAGCAGCGAACCCTGGGCGACCGCACCGTCTCGGCGATCGGCCTCGGCGGGATGCCCATGTCGATCGAGGGGCGCCCCGACGAGGAGCGCTCGATCGCCACCATCCACGCCGCGCTCGACGCGGGCGTCACCCTGATCGACACCGCGGACGCCTACCACCTCCACGCCGACGACGTCGGCCACAAC
>CADCUM010000087.1 GCA_902805885.1 uncultured Nocardioides sp.
ACCTCCGCCTCGGGGTACTCGGCCCAGTCCCAGCCCTGCACCGGGAACGACCCGCACCGGTCCTCGGGCGTCGCGCCCCACGACCAGGCGAGGCACGCGGCCGAGCCGTCCGCCGGTCCCTGCACCGTCGCCACCGTGGTGACGAGGCCCTCCGCGGAGGGGATCGCCGTCGGTGAGGACACCGGCACGGGCGGGCCGCTGCTGGGACCCTTGGCCTCGCCGCAGCCCGCCACGGCGGTCACCAGCACCAGCGCGAGTCCTGTCCGCCGGTTCATCGCCGCAGCATGCTGCTCCGCGACGTCACGTCACAACCGCCGTTGCGGGATCGTTGCTCAGCCCTCGACGGGCACGAGCGCCGAGGTCACCTCGACCAGCCCCGCGCCGTACGTCTCGTCGGCCCACTCCTGGAGGGAGCCGTCGTCCTGGACGACGTGCACCTCGAGGCGGTCCGGCGCGGAGGAGGCGACGCTCAGCATCCCGGGGAGCTCGTTGAGGTCGCGCTGGATCGCCTCCAGCTCGGCCTGGGTGTGCTCGGCCTCGCTGACGCACAGCGGCCCGCCCCAGGTCTCGCGCAGCGCGGCCTCGGCGCCGGTGGGGTCCTCCGTGACCGCCACGTTGACGACGTTGCCGTCCAGCCAGGCCATCGCGTACCCGGGGAGCGCCGAGGCGGCGGTGAGCGTGGCGTCCATCGCCTCGGGCGAGCTCTTGGTGGTGTCGGCGGCGCCGCCCTGCGTGTCCTCGCAGGGCGTGCCGAGCGGCTCCTCCTGCGGCACGGCGAGCGTGTCGTAGAGCGCCGCAGGGATCGCCTCCTCGACGGCGAACGTGGTGCCGTCGAAGGTGCCGGTGACGTGGAAGCTGCCCCACCTCACCCCGCCGGCCTGCTCGTGCATCTCGTGGGCGGCCCAGTCCCAGCCGGTGATCTTCGGCCCGCCGCACTGCGGGGGCAGGGACTCGGCGACCGCCCCGAGGCACAGCTCGGGCCCGTCACCGTCGTCGAGCACGGTGACGAGCCCCTGCGTGGCGACCCGTCCCTCGGCCGCGGGGACCGAGGCAGGCGCGCCGGCGGGGGCGGCAGGGCTGTCGTCGCCCGCACCCCCGGCGTCGGCCACGGCGGGGTCCTCGGCCCGCATCTCGGACTCGGAGGAGCAACCGGTCAGGGTGGCGGCGGCCAGGGCCAGGGCGCCCAGGGCGAGTGAGGTCTTCATGGGCCTGTGACGGTACGGCGTCGCCCACGGTTCCCGCCGACCCGCCGCGCCGCGTACCGGTCTGGAGCAGTCCGGTCCGAGCAGGCCGGTCCGGAGCCGGCCGGGCCGGAGCAGGCCGGTCCCGGACTGGTCGCTCCGGCCGGTGCGGAAGCGGTGAGTCAGGCAGGTTCTCGATCCCGGGGAACCTGCACTACTCACCGCCGCGCCGGACAGGGCTCAGGGCAGGCGGTCCAGCAGCTCCGCCGGCGACACCCGGGCCCCGGTGTAGAACGGCAGCTCCTCGCGCACGTGCCGGCGCGCCTCGGAGGCGCGGAGGTGGCGCATCAGGTCGACGATCCGGTGGAGCTCGTCGGCCTCGAAGGCCAGCATCCACTCGTAGTCGCCGAGGGCGAACGACGCGACCGTGTTGGCGCGGACGTCGGGGAACCCCCGCGCCATCTGGCCGTGCTCGGACAGCATCGCGCGGCGCTCCTCGTCCTCGAGGAGGTACCACTCGTACGAGCGCACGAACGGGTAGACGCACACGTGGGCCCGCGGCTCCTCGTCGGCGAGGAAGGCCGGGATGTGGGACTTGTTGAACTCCGCCGGCCGGTGCAGGGCCATCTGCGACCACACCGGGTCGAGGCGGCGTCCGAACGACGTACGGCGGAACGCGTTGTAGGCACCCTGGAGCTGCTCGGAGTCCTCGGCGTGCCACCAGACCATCACGTCGGCGTCGGCGCGGAGGCCGCTGACGTCGTAGAGCCCGCGCACCGTGACGTCCTGCTCGGCGAGCACCTCGACGAGGGCCTCGACGTCGGCCGCCTCCGCCGCGCGGTCGGCCGACTCCCCGAGGACGTCGCGGAGCCGGAAGACGGACCACATCGTGTAGCGGACGGTGTCGTTCAGCTCCTTGAGGCGCGCAGCCTTGGTCGCGGACTCGTTGCTCATGGGCTCCATTGTGCTCCGGTGACCCAGGTCTCACCGGGTCAGGGTCGCCCGGCGATCACGCCCGGACGAGGGCTGCGGCGGCCCGCCGCGCGGAGCCGATGACGGCGGGGACGCCGACCCCGTCGTACGCCGCCCCGCAGACCTCGAGCCCGGGCAGCGTCGCGACCGCCGAGCGGATCCGCTCGACGCGGGCGACGTGGCCGACGGCGTACTGCGGCAGCCCCCCGCCCCAGCGCTGGACGTGGCTGTCGACGGGGCGTCCGGTGATGCCCGCGAGGGCATCGAGCTCGCCGAGGGAGACCCGGACGAGTCCCTCGTCCGGCGCCTGCAGGGAGGCCTCCTCCCCGTGGCGGCCCAGGGAGGTGCGCAGCACGACGAGGTCGGGGTCCAGGTCGCGCACCCAGGCCCACTTGGCGAAGGAGAAGGTGGCGGCCTTGATCCCACGGTCCTCCACGGGCGGCACGAGGAGACCGGACTTCTCGAAGAGGTGGTCGGGCACGTCCTCGCCCCGGAAGACGTGGGTGACGACCGCGACGCTGGCGTGCTCGACCGCAGCCAGCTCGCGAGCGGCGTCCGGCGCCACGTCGTCGAGGAGCCGGGCGGTGGGCCGCGCCGGCGTGGCCAGCACCAGGGCGTCCGCACGGATCCGCTCGGCGTCGGTCGTCGGACCGACGGTGAGCTCCCAGCCCTTCCACGACGCGTCGAGCTCGCGCACCGTCGCTCCCGTCCGCACCTCGAACCCGCCGGCGGCGACGAGCAGGCCGGGGAGCCGGCCCATGCCCCCGGCGAGGCCGGCGAAGACCGGGGCGTCGGGGGCAGGCAGCCCGGCCGCCTGCTCGAGCAGGGAGCCGCGTCGGGCCATCGCCAGCAGCTGGGGCACGGCGGCCGCCGCCGAGATGCGCCGCGCGTGCCCGGCGTAGACCCCGCCCAGCAGCGGCTCCACGAGCCGGTCCACGACCTCCTCTCCCAGGCGGTCCGCCACCAGGTCGCCGACCGAGACGTCGTCGGGCAGGGCGTCGGCGCCGTCGTACCGCTCGGACCGGACGCGGGACAGGCCGGCCGGGGACAGCAGACCGGAGGCGGCGAGCTGGTCGAGGTCCAGCGGCACTCCCATCAGCGAGCGGGGCAGGGGGCGCAGCGCTCCGCGCGACCACACCTGCGGGCCCGCGGTCGTCGGGTGGGTGACGGCCGCCCCCAGCTCCTCGGCCAGGGCCACGCCCTCGGGCCGGCGCGCGAGCATCGCCTCGGCCCCGACGTCGACCGGAAGGCCGCCGACCTCGGCCGTGCGCAGCTTGCCGCCGACCTGCGGCGAGGCCTCCAGCAGCAGCACCTCGGCCCCGGACCGGGCCAGGTCGTGGGCCGCGACGAGACCGCCGATCCCGCCCCCGACCACCACGACGTCCCACACCGAGCCGGCCATGGCAGCCAGCCTGCCAGACCCGGTCCAGGCCTCCTCCGTGGCGCGGCCTCCCGCACCCGTCGCGGACGGCGTGGGTCACGATCCGGCAACGACGGGAACCCTGTCCGCTTCCTCACGTCCTACCACCATGACCAGACTCCGCAGCCTGTTCGCCGCCGTGCCGCTCGTCGTCCTGCTGGCCGGGTGCAGCTCCGGCTCGGGATCCGATGCGGGCGGGGGCTCCGAGGCCGCCGGCTCCGGCGATGCCGCCGACACCGCCGAGGCCCCCGCCGAGAGCTTCCAGGACGGCGCGGGTGTCGCGGATCGATCGCCGACAGCGAGCAAGAAGGCGGTCGAGGGTGCCCTGGAGCAGCGCGCCGTCATCTCCACCGCCACGGTCAGCCTGCTGGCCGACGACGTCGCCGTGACCCGTCGCGACGTGCAGCGCATCATCGACGGCCGGCGCGGCCTGGTCACCGAGGAGGACACGGACACCGACGAGGACGGGGTGGTCGCCTACACCCGCCTCGTCGTGCGCGTCCCGTCCTCGGTGTTCGACGAGACCCTGGAGGCGCTGGAGCAGAGCGCGGAGCTGCGCAGCTCGCAGCGCGCCTCGGAGGACGTCACGACCCAGGTCATCGACACCGAGGTGCGGGTGCGCGCGCAGCGCAAGAGCCTCGCCCGCGTCGAGCAGCTGCTGGGCGAGGCCGACACGCTCAAGGACGTCATCTGGATCGAGTCGCAGCTCACCCAGCGCCAGGCCGAGCTCGACTCGCTGGAGTCCCGCCAGGCGTACCTCGCCGACCAGACGTCCCTGTCGACGATCACGGTCGACATCGAGCGGACCCCGGAGGAGAAGGAGGAACGGAGCGACGAGGCGGGCGGGTTCCTCGGCGGTCTCGAGTCCGGCTGGTCCGCACTCAGCGCCTCCGCCGCGGCGCTCGCGACCGTCGTCGGCGCGCTGCTCCCGTTCGCCGTCGTCGGCGCGGTCCTCGGCGCACCGGTGTGGCTCCTCGTCCGCCGCAGCGCCCGGCGGCGCCGTACGACATCGGCGGCGTGAGCCGGGGCGTCCGACCGCGGCACTAGGGTGCTTTCGTGGACTCCAGCCTGAACGCCGACCGGATCGCCGTGCTGATCGACGCCGACAACACGTCGCACCGCTACGCCGAGGCCCTGCTCGACGAGATCGCGAAGTACGGCAACCCGACGATCAAGCGGGCGTACGGCGACTGGACCTCGCCCCGGTTGGGGGGCTGGACCCAGGAGCTCAACGCGCGGGCCATCCGCGGCATGCACCAGGGCGCGTTCACCACCGGCAAGAACTCGACCGACTCGGCGCTGATCATCGACGCGATGGACCTGCTCTACTCCGGCAACGTCGAGGCGTTCGCGCTGGTCACCAGCGACAGCGACTTCACCAGCCTGGCGCTGCGCCTGCGCGAGTCGGGCAAGACCGTCTACGGGCTCGGCGGGAAGCGGACGCCGGCGTCCCTGCAGAACGCCTGCGACAAGTTCATCCGGCTCGAGGTCCTCGGTGAGGACTCCGCCGACGAGGGCGACGAGGAGGCCGACGAGTCCACCCCGGAGCCCCGCCTCAACCTGCAGAGCGCGATGACCAAGGCCGTCAACGCCACGTCGGACGAGGACGGCTGGACCACCCTCGGCGCCATCGGCAACCACCTCCGCCGCACGCACGCGGCCTTCGACCCGCGGATGTTCGGTCACGCCAAGCTCACCGACCTCGTCGCCGAGCAGGGCTACCTCGAGACCACCGGTCAGGGCAACGAGAGCAGGATCCGGCTCAAGGGCAAGCAGTCCGCGCGGAGGTCGCAGGCGGCCAAGGCGGCCGCGGCCAAGGCGTCGGACACGAAGGCGTCCGACACGAAGGCGTCCGACACGAAGGCGCCCGACACCCAGGCTGCAGCCACCCGGGCTGACGCGCCCGCCCCGGCCAGGAAGAGGACCCGCAAGCAGGCTTCCCCGGAGCAGCAGGCCCCGGAGCAGCAGGCCCCGGAGCACGCGGAGGACCGAGCGGCCGAGGAGCAGCCGGCGCCGGAGAGGCCGACGGTCGTCAAGCGAACCCGCTCGCGCAGGAGCACGACGATCCCCGCCAGCAACGGCTGACCGCCCCTCGGGGCCGGGTCAGGTCCCCAGCGGGGCGGATCGCCCGGTCAGCGCTCCCAGGCCTGGACGAAGTCGGTCAGGCGCGCCAGCTGGTCGGGGTCGGTGCTCGGGATGACCCCGTGCCCGAGGTTGAACACGTGGCCCTTCGCCGCGCGGCCGGCCTCCAGGACCTGCCGGGCGCGGTCGAGCATCACCTCGGTGGGCGCGAAGACCAGGGTGGGGTCGAGGTTGCCCTGGACCGCCCGGTCGCCGACCAGGGGCAGGGCGGAGGCGAGCGGCGTACGCCAGTCCACCCCGACGACGTCGGCCCCGGCCTCGCCCATCAGGCCGAGGAGGTTGCTCGTGCCGACGCCGAAGTGGATCCGGGGGACCTCCAGCTCGCCGGCGGCAGCCAGCACCGAGGCGGAATAGGGCATCACCGACGCCTCGTAGTCCGCCGGGGTCAGCGCCCCGGCCCAGGAGTCGAAGAGCTGTACGGCGGACGCGCCCGCCTCCACCTGCACCCGCAGGTAGGCCGCGGCGATGCCTGCGATCTTGCGCATCAGGGCGTCCCAGACGTCGGGAGCGCCGAACATCATCGCCTTGGTGGCCGCGTGCTCCTTGGACGGGCCGCCCTCGACGAGGTAGGACGCCACCGTGAAGGGGGCGCCGGCGAAGCCGATGAGCGGCGTCGGCCCGAGCTCGGCGACCAGCAGGTGCACGGCCTCGGTGATGAACGGCACGTGGTCGGGCGTGAGGTCCGGGATCGCCTCGACGTCGGCCAGCGTCCGCACCGGGGAGGCCACGACCGGCCCGACCCCGGCGACGATGTCCAGGTCGACCCCGACCGCCTTGAGCGGGAGGACGATGTCGGAGAAGAAGATCGCCGCGTCGACGCCGTAGCGCCGAACCGGCTGGAGGGTGATCTCCGTGGTCAGCGCCGGGTCCATGCAGGACTCGAGCATCCCCACGCCCTGACGGAGGGCGAGGTACTCCGGCAGCGACCGGCCCGCCTGGCGCATGAACCACACGGGCGTGTGCGCCGGCTCCTCCCCGCACGCGGCACGGAGGAACGGGCTGTCCGCGAGTCCGGGATGGGGCTGCGTCGGGGTCGGGGTCACGATGGAATGTTCGCAGGTCAGGCGGCGTGGCGACACATCGGCCGAACGGGCCACTGACCTACTGTGGACACATGGTGGCCCGTCACGAGACCCACCCGGGCTCGGCTGCGAGCGCGGGACCCGCCGAGTTCCGCGCGGCGGTGGAGTCGATGCGCGGCGCCACGCTCCGGCCGGAGGTCTTCTGCGAGGAGATGCCCGCGCCGCAGCGGATCGCCCCGTGGTCAGCCGCCCTGAGCGGCGACGTCACCGTCGACGACGAGGACCTCGGCACGGGCCGCATCATCCTGCTCCACGACCCCGCCGGGAACGACGCGTGGGACGGCACCTTCCGCTGCGTGACCTACGCCCGGGCCGACCTCGACCCGGAGCTCGGCAACGACCCGATGCTGGCCGGGGTGGGCTGGAGCTGGCTCACCGAGGCGCTCGACGCCCACGGTGCCGCGTTCCACGCCGTCTCCGGCACGGTCACGTGCGTCACCACCGAGAGCTTCGGCGGCATGGCGGACGAGCCCGGCACCGCCCAGCTCGAGATCCGCGCCTCCTGGACCCCCGACGTCGACGAGGACGGCGCGCTCGACATGCGCCCCCACGTCGAGGCGTGGGGCGAGCTGCTGTGCACCGCGGTCGGCCTGCCGCCCGTCCCCGAGGGCGTGACCGCCATCCCCAGCCGTCGCGGGCAGCGCGGCAGCTGAGCATGACCGACTCCCCCCGCCGGGCCGAGGACGAGTCCGTCCTCGGGCGGCCCGAGGACGAGCAGCCGGACGAGCAGCCGGCGCCCGAGCCCGAAGAGGCCCCGGCTCCCCTGCTGACCCTGCGGGACGGCCTGCCCGCCGTCGTGGAGACCGACGAGGCGCTCGTCGAGGCGTGCGACCGCCTCGCGGCAGCGACCGGACCGGTCGCCATCGACGCCGAGCGAGCCTCCGGCTACCGCTACTCCAACCGCGCCTACCTCATCCAGCTCCGGCGCGAGGGCGCCGGCTCCTGGCTGGTCGACCCGATCCCGCTGACCACCCTGGAGCCCCTGCAGCAGGCGCTGGCCGGCACCGAGTGGATCCTGCACGCAGCGACCCAGGACCTGCCGTGCCTCAAGGAGGTCGGCCTGACCCCGACCGCGCTCTTCGACACCGAGCTCGCCGGTCGGCTGCTCGGCTATCCCCGGGTCGGGCTCGCGACGCTCACGGAGACGTGCCTGGGGCAGCGGATGCGCAAGGAGCACTCGGCGGCCGACTGGTCGACCCGGCCCCTGCCACGACCGTGGCTGGAGTACGCCGCGCTCGACGTCGAGGTCCTCGTCGAGCTGCGCGACCACCTCGCCGCCGAGCTGGAGGCGGCCGGCAAGGCCGAGTGGGCCAGGCAGGAGTTCGCCCACCTGCTCGACTTCGAGCCGACGGTCAAGCAGGACGCGTGGCGACGCACCTCCGGCGTGCACCGGCTGCGCGGCCGGCGCTCCCTCGCCGCGGCCAAGGCGTTGTGGGAGGTCCGCGACCGGATCGCCGCGGAGCGGGACGTCACGCCGGGCCGGATCCTGCCGGACTCCGCGATCGTCGCCGCGGCGACGGCGCTGCCGACCGACCGCCGGAGCCTCCTGCGCACCGAGGGCTTCCACGGACGCGGAGCCTCGCGCTACTCCGCCGACTGGATTGAGGCCCTCGAGCGCGTGCGCGACATGGACGAGTCCGAGCTGCCCAGCAAGGCGCCGCGGGGGGACGGTCCGCCGCACCCTCGGACGTGGGCCGACCGCGAGCCCGCGGCCGACCGGCGGTTCAAGGCCGCGCGAGAGGCGATGGCACACCTCGCCGAGCTGCACGGCCTGCCGGTCGAGAACCTGCTGACCCCCGACTACGTCCGGCGGCTCATGTGGGAGCCCCCGGCGACGCGGGAGCCCGCCGCGCTCGCGCAGGCGATCCGCGAGGAGCTCGCGCGGGTGGGCGCCCGCCCCTGGCAGGTGGACCTGGTCGCCGGCGCCCTCACCGGCGCGGTCCTGGCGGGCGACGCGCCTGCCGACGTGGCTGCGGAGACCGCCGAGCAGCCGTAGCCGGACCGTCTGCGCGCGTGCTCCGGGGCCTCACTCCTCCGCGTCGTCCTCCGGCGCCTCCGTGGTCTCCTCCTCCGGGGCGAGCACCGAGCGGGACGCGATGTCGATCTGCTCGGTGGCGGACTCGAGGTCGAGCACTCCCGGCGCCGTCACGAGGCGTGCCAGGAGGGGTCCGACGGCCTCGGTCAGCGCCGTGCGGTCGGCGATGAACGGCGGGACCTCCATGTGGCGGATGCTCGCGTTGAAGACCAGCGCGTGCTCCGGCTCCCGGTTCTCGTCGAGGAAGGTGTCCGAGGCCGCGACCTGCGTGTTCGCGGGGACGATGTAGCCGGTCGAGGTGACCGTCTCGACCGCCGCGTCGGAGACGGCGTACGCGATGAAGTCGGCCGCGTCGCCGACGTGCTCGGTCTCGGCGGAGATGCACAGGCCACTGATGTCGCCGACGGTGGCCGACCCGTCGATCGACGGCATGGCGATGACGTCGAACGGGAGGTCGGGGGTCGCCCGCAGCTCGGGGACGAGGTCCCGGAACCCTGCGATCATCGCCAGCCGGCCCCTCTTGAACATCTGGACCGGGCTACGTCGCGCCAGCTGGGCACGGCTCGGGGTGACGGCGGGGTCGCGCAGCACCTCGAGCGCCGCCGCCAGCGCCTCGCGGGTGCCCTCCTCGCTGAAGGCGAGCGAGGTCGGGTTCTCGTCGTCGTCGAAGACCTCGCCGCCGCCGGAGTGGATGAAGGGCGAGAGGCCCTGCAGCGTCGGGTCGATCCAGACGCCCCGGACGCCGGGCCGACGGGACGCGAACTCGGCAGCTGCCTGGAACTGCTCGAGGTTCCAGCGCAGCCGTCGACCCTCGTCGTCGACCGTCGGGACGGGGAGCTCGCGCCGCTCCATCCTGTCGAAGTCGACGAGCTCGTCGTTGTAGTAGATGACCATCGGCGAGACGGAGTAGGCCATGCACTGCAGCTCGTCGGAGAAGGCGAACGCGTCGACGGCGTCGCGCGAGAACCGGTCGCCGAAGTCGACGCCACGCTCGTCGAGCAGCAGGCTCACCGGTCGCAGGGCCTCGGCCTCCACCAGCTCGCCGAGGTCGATCCGGGAGCTGAGGAAGACGTCGGGGGCGTCGCCGGCGAGGATCTCCAGCAGTGCCGCCTCGTGGTCGGGCCAGCTCACGAGCGTGACCTTGCGCGTCGTGGAGGTGGCGTTGAAGGCGTCCACGACCCGGCGCATCGCCTCGACCTCCTCCTCCGTCCCGAACGTCCCGAAGGTCAGCTTGCGCACCTCCTGGCCGGTCGTGGCGCTCGGCTGCGCGGAGCCGGTGGGAGTCGGCTCCGCGGGGTCGGCCGTGCACGCCGCGCCCGACAGGGTCAGCGCGACGGCGCAGGCCAGCAGGGACACCCGACGAAGAACCACGACTGCACCCTAACGGGGGGTGCCAGGCCCGCACCGGGGGTCACCGGGTCCCGGGCATGAGTGAGTGCGCCGGACCGGGAGCGCCTCACGGCGCGTGGCCGCTCGAAGCGGCTTCAATTGGGACCCGGGGCTGCCACGGCCCGACGCACTCGGTCTCCATTGTAAGCCGCCGCGCCCAGGTTTCCAGTCGATCGGCGCCGAACCGCGGGGGTCCGGGACGTCGCGGGCCCTAGGTTGGAGGCGTGCTGCACGCGATCGAGCTGCTGCCCGACGAGGCCGGCCAGGACCTGGTACGCCGGGACTGGGAGGCGCTGCGCGACGCCGGCCTGCCGAGCCAGCTCGACCACCGGGGCGCCACCAACGCCCCGCACGTGACGGTCGTCGCAGCCCCGGACATCGGTCGCACGGGCGAGGACGTCGCAGTCGAGCGGCTCGGCCCGCTGCTGCCGGCGACGGCCCGGACCGCCGGGCTGGTGGTCCTCGGCGGCGCGCGCGTGACGGTCGCCCGGCTCGTCGAGGTCGACGACGCGGTGACCGCCGCGGTGGCCGCCGTACGCGCGGCCCTGCCGGATCGGCAGCACCGCTCCTGGCTGCCGCACGTCACCCTGGCGCGACGGCTCCCCCGCGCCGACGTGCAGCGCGCCGTCGACGTCCTCGGCCACGACGACGTGGTCCTCACCCTGACGCTGCTGCGCCGCTGGGACCCCGGCACCGGTTCCGTCCACACCCTGGCGGGAGGCTGACCCGATCAGGTCAGCGCGTGCCGCAGCTCCTGGTGGCCTGCGGACTCCAGCTGCTCGGCGAGGGTCAGCATCCGGGCGGTCTCCTCGGTGGTGCCCTCGTCGAGGGTCGCCCGTCCCGTCGCGACGATCCTGGCGAACGCGGACGCCCGCAGCAGGGTGACGGCGAAGTCGCCCTGCGCGATGCCCCGCAGGACCTCGTCCACCATCGTGCGCAGCTCGTCGGGGCCCGGCGGGTGGGCCACCCCGGCCACCACGCGTGCCACCTGGGCCCGGCGCTGGCCGGCCTCGAACTCGCGCGTGACGCGCAGCGGGTCGGCGTAGACCCAGGCGCGCAGGAGGTAGAGCCGCCACAGGCAGCCGGCCAGGGTGTCGGCGGGGGCGCCCGACCAGACCTCGGCCAGCGTCTCCAGCCCCTCGTTCTCGGCGAGGTGGACCACCCTCTCCACCATGGCGCTGTCCTGGCTGTGCCGTGCACCGCGCACCAGCAGGGTCGCCGCGAGGTCGCCCGCCTCACGCACGGCGGCAGGGTCGACTCCCCCGCCGATGTCGGCGAAGAAGCCGTCGCCCGGCTGCGTCGGCCGGTGGTGCTGACGGTCGGTCATGCGTCGAGCCTAGGCGCTCAGCCCGCGAGGGCCTTGCGGATCCGCTGGTCGCTGACCTTGGTCCCGGTGCCGAGGTGCTGGGCCCACAACGACACGCGGTACTCCTCGAGCAGCCAGCGCGCGGTCCGCAGGTTGTCGGCCATCGGCTGGCCGTCCGGCAGCGCGGCCACGGCGCTCAGCCAGGCGTCCTGCACGCTCGACACCTGGTCCATCAGCTGTCGGTCGCGGGCCACCTGCTCGTCGAGCCGCTCGCGCCGGACCTGGACGGCCCCGAGGTAGCGGACGAGGTCCCGCAGCCGCGCCGGGCCGGCGTCGGCGACGAAGCCGCGCGGCACCAGCCGGTCCACCTGGGCCCGCATGTCGGTGAGCGCCGGCAGCGTGGCCATCTCGGCCCGCCCCGAGAGCGCCCTGTCGGTGGCGCGCCAGGCGTCCAGCACGCGGATCACGTCGTGGACGACCGCGCGGGACCGCTCCGCGACCTCGGTCCGGGCGCGTGCGAGCAGGGCGTCGTACGCCGCCTCGTCCCGCACCGGCGGCCCGGCGTCGACGAGCTCGCCGACGATCGCGGCGCGGACGTCGTCGAGCAGCTCTCCGACGGCCGGGTACGGCGACCCGACGAGCGCGAGCTTCTCGCGCTGGTCGAGCCCCAGGTCGTCGACGCCCCGCAGCGGGCCGAGGCCGAGCAGCAGCAGGCGCCGTACGCCCAGGCGGTGGTGGGCGGCCGCCTCCTCCGGGGAGGCGAGCACCCGGAGCCCGACGGTGGGGGTGCCGCCTCGTTCATTCAATTGAATGAACTCGTCGATGAGGGCCGGGAAGCCCCGCACCTCGTGGCCCGCCCGGCGCTGGACGAACGACTCCTCGATCGTCCCGAACGTCCAGGACGTCCGGCCGGTGGCCGCCACGCCGGACTCGGCCGCCACGTCGGCCATCGCCTGCTCGAAGCTCGGCCGCAGCGGCTCCTTGAGCGCGTCGAGGTCCTTGCCGACCGCCGCCGGGGTGCCGTCCTCGGCCACGACGCGGAAGGTGGGACGCAGGTGGGCCGGGACCTTGGACCAGTCCCACGCCTCGCGCGGGATGACGAGGCTGCGGGTGGACCGGGCGAAGCGCTCCAGCGCGTCGAGCAACGGCTCGGCCCCCGGCGGCGTCGTGGCGAGGAACTCGCGGGCGGTGTTGGGTGCGGGCACCAGCCCCACGCGGAGGTTCTTCGGCAGCGACCGGATCAGCTCGGTCACCAGCTCCTCGCGCAGCCCGGGCACCAGCCAGGAGAAGTCGTCGGCCTCGATGCGGTTCAGCGTCGCGACCGGCACCTCGATGGTGAGGCCGTCGTCGGGCGCTCCAGGCTCGAAGTGGTAGCCGATCGGGAACGTCAGCCCGGCCTCCTCGGAGTCGTGCCACTCCGTCGGGAAGTCCTGCTGGCGCACCTGCTCGGCGGTGTCGTGGGTGAGCATGGCGGGGTCGAAGGTGAGCAGGTCGGGCTTCTTCTGCCTCGCCCGCTTCCACCACTGGTCGAAGTGCTGCCCGCTCACCACCTCCGCGCCGACGCGGGCGTCGTAGAACTCGAAGAGGGTGTGCTCGTCGACCACGATGTCGCGGCGGCGAGCGCGGTGCTCGAGCTCCTCGACCTCCTCGAGCAGGCGGGTGTTCTCCTCGAGGAACCGGTGTCGGCTGTCCCACTCGCGCTGCACCAGCGCATGGCGGATGAACAGCTCGCGGGAGAGCGCGGGGTCGATGCGCCCGAAGTTGACCGCCCGGTCGGCGACCAGCGGGACGCCGTACAGGGTGACGCGCTCGCGGGCCATCACCGCGGCGCGCTTGCGGGACCAGTGGGGCTCGGAGTACGTGCGCTTCACGAGGTGGGCGCCGAGCTGCTCGGCCCACTCCGGCTTGATCGCGGCGTTCTGGCGGGCCCAGAGCCGGGACGTCTCGACGAGCTCGGCGCTCATCAGGAACGCCGGGTTGCGCCCCTTGAGCACGCTGCCGGGGAAGATCGCGAAGCGCGCGTTGCGAGCGCCGACGTACTCCCGCATCGCCGGGCGGCCCTTCTCGCCGGGGGCACGCTTCTCGCGTTCCTCGAGTGCCCCGATGTGGCTGAGCAGCCCCGAGAGCAGGGCCTGGTGGATGCCGTCCTCGTCGGGGAGGTCGGCCGGCCGGCCGAGCTCGATCTTCATCTCCTTGCACACCTGCCGCAGCTGGGACTCGTAGTCCTGCCACTCGCGGATGCGGAGGTAGTTGAGGTGCTCGCGCTTGCACATCCGGCGGAAGGCGCTGGAGGAGAGCTCCCGCTGCTGCTCCCGGACGTGGCGCCAGAGGTTGAGCCAGGTGAGGAAGTCCGACGACTCGTGCTTGAAGCGGGCGTGCAGCTGGTCGGCCTGCGCCCGCTGCTCCACCGGGCGCTCGCGGGGGTCCTGGACCGACAGCGCGGCCGCGATCACGACGACCTCGCGCAGGCAGCCGAGCCGGTCGGCCTCCAGGATCATCCGGCCCAGCCGGGGGTCGATCGGGAGGCGGGCCAGCCGCCGGCCGAGCTTCGTCAGCCGCGGCCCGTTGCCCCGCCGCCCTTCCTCCACCGCCGGGGTCGTCTCCACGGCGCCGAGCTCCTCGAGCAGGTCGGTCCCGGCCTTGACGTTGCGCCGGTCGGGGGGCTCGACGAACGGGAACCGCGCGATGTCGCCGAGGCGCAGCGACGCCATCTGCAGGATCACGCTGGCCAGGTTGGTCCGCAGGATCTCGGGATCGGTGAACTCCGGGCGTCCCTCGAAGTCCTCCTCGGAGTAGAGGCGTACGGCGATGCCCTCCGCCACGCGGCCGCAGCGTCCCGATCGCTGGTTGGCCGACGCCTGGCTGATCGGCTCGATCGGCAGCCGCTGGACCTTGGTCCGCACGGAGTAGCGGCTGATCCGGGCGACACCGGTGTCCACGACGTACCGGATGCCGGGGACGGTGAGCGAGGTCTCGGCGACGTTCGTGGCGAGGACGACGCGGCGGACGGTGGAGGGGTGGGGCGCGAAGACCTTGTGCTGGTCGGCGGCGCTGAGCCGGGAGTAGAGGGGGACGACCTCGAGCCGCGGGAGCCCCGAGCCCTCCAGGGCCTCGGCCGTGTCGCGGATCTCCCGCTCGCCCGGCAGGAAGACGAGGACGTCGCCCGGCCCCTCGCCCGACAGCTCACGGACGGCGTCGATGATCGCCTCGGTCTGGTCGCGCTGGACCGGCTCGCCCTCGTCGTCGTCCTCCGGGAGCTCGAGGAGCGGCCGGTAGCGGACCTCGACGGGGTAGGTGCGTCCCGTGACCTCGACGACCGGGGCGCTGAAGTGCTCCGCGAACCGCTCCACGTCGATCGTCGCGCTGGTGATGACCACCTTGAGGTCGGGCCGCCGGGGCAGCAGCCGCCGGAGGTAGCCGAGCAGGAAGTCGATGTTGAGGGAGCGCTCGTGCGCCTCGTCGATGATGATCGTGTCGTAGCGGCGCAGGTCGCGGTCGCGCTGCAGCTCGGCGAGCAGGATGCCGTCGGTCATCAGCTTGACCCGGCTCGCCCTGCTGGTCCGGTCGGTGAAGCGCACCTGGTAGCCGACCAGGTCACCCAGCTCGGTGCCGAGCTCCTCGGCGATCCGCTCCGCGACGCTGCGCGCGGCGATCCGGCGCGGCTGGGTGTGCCCGATCAGCAACCCGTCGCCCCCACGGCCGAGCTCGAGGCAGATCTTCGGCAGCTGGGTCGTCTTCCCCGAGCCCGTCTCGCCGGCGACGATGACGACCTGGTGGTCGCGGATCGCCGCGGCGATGTCGTCGCGGCGCGCGGAGACCGGGAGCTCGGCCGGATAGGTGATCAGCACAACGGGCGCCATTCTCGCCCACGGCGGCAACCGGGTTTCGCAGCGGTCGCCTTCCTGGCCGAGGAAGGCGCGCTGGCGCCTGTCACCCGAGACCTCGCCGGGTCTCGTGACAGCAGTCCGTCCTTCCACGACCACCGGTGGCCCAGGAGTCCTCAGCCAGCGGCGGGGCGGCGCCGTACCCGAGGCCAGGCGGTGTAGAGCCGCGTCAACGCGTTCTGCACCACGGGTCGTCGTGCTCCACCCCCAGGACGGACGCGGGCACCGATCGGTTGGGTCGGTCGCAGACCCTGCCAGACTCAGCCGCGGGTGATCGGCACGTTGAGGTCGTGGACGCCGGGGCGAGCGGCGCGGTAGAGCGCGGCCGGGCGCCCCTTGCCGGTCGGGGAGAGCCGCGTCTCCCCCGTCGCCACCACCAGCTCCTCGGTCTGGCGGACCTTGCGCTGGAAGTTGCCGGGGTCGAGGGGACGTCCCCACACCGCCTCGTAGACGCCTCGGAGCTCCGAGAGCGAGAAGACCTCCCCGACGAACGACGTCGCCAGCGAGGTGCGCTCGAGCCGGGACCGCACCTCCTCGACGGCGTCGCCCAGGATCTCCGCGTGGTCGAACGCCAGCCGCTCGGGGTGCGTCAGCACCTCCGCGACGTCGTACCACCCGGCGTACGACGCGTCGTCCCCGCCGCGGACGGCGACCGGCTCGGGCAGGACCGCCAGGTGGGCGACGCTGACGACACGCTCGGGGCGGGGGTCGCGGCCGGGGGCGCCGTACGTCCGCAGCTGCTCCACGCGCACCCCGGTGACGCCGGTCTCCTCCTCGAGCTCCCGCACCGCGGCGACGGGCAGGTCCTCGTCGGCGTCGACGAAGCCGCCGGGGATGGCCAGCCGGTCGCGGAACGGGTCCTGGGCGCGGGTGACGAGGAGCGCCTGCAGCCGGCCCAGGTGGACCGTGAGGATCACCACGTCGACGGTGACCGCGACGGGCGGGCGTGCGTTCATCCGGCCACACTAGGTCGACACCGCCAGGTGACCGGCTGGTAGACAGGCCGCATGGCTCTGGGAACCGTGCAGGACAAGGTCGTCGTCATCACCGGTGCGGGCTCGGGCATCGGGCGGGCCCTCGCGCTGCGCGCCGCCTCCGGGGGAGCCCGGATCGCGCTCTCCGACTGGAACCCCGCCGGACTGGCCGAGACCGCGCGGGCCGTCGAGCAGACCGGCGCCCGCGTCGAGACCGCCGTCGTCGACGTGTCCGACCGTGGCGCCGTGCAGACGTGGGCCGCCGACGTCGTGACGTCCTTCGGCGGCGTGGACCTGGTCGTCAACAACGCCGGCGTCTCCGCCACCGGCGACTTCGTCGACCTGAGCTACGACGACATCGACTGGATCCTGGGGATCAACCTCAACGGCGTCATCCACGGCTCCAAGGAGTTCCTCCCCCACCTCATCGCCTCCGGCAACGGCGCGCTGGTGAACATCTCCTCGCTCTTCGGCCTCGTCTCGATGCCGGGGCAGTCGGCCTACAACGCGACGAAGTACGCCGTGCGCGGGCTCACCGAGGCGATCCGCGAGGAGATGCTCGTCGCAGGTCACCCCGTGACCGTGACCTGCGTCCACCCCGGAGGCATCAGGACCGGCATCGCGCGCCACGGCCGCAAGGCCGACAACATCAAGGCCGACGAGGTCGACGAGCTGTTCGAGCAGAAGCTGGCCCGGATGAGCCCGGCCAAGGCCGCGCAGATCATCCTCGACGGTGCCCTCGCGGGGAAGGCCCGCGTCCTCGTCGGCGCCGACGCCCACGCCATCCACCACTTCGCCCGGCTCACGGGGTCGCGCTACCAGGACGTCGTGGCCCGCGTCGCCCGGCGCGTCCTCCCCGACTGAGCCCCTGGTCGAGCGGGCCCGGTCGGGTTGGTCCCTACGGAACGAAGTGCCCGGTCGGCACGTCCATGCGCGACGAAGTGCCCGGTCGGCTTGGTCCGTGCGCGACGAAGTGCCCGGTCGGTAGGTTGGGCGCATGGTGGGAGAGAGGGAGCCCGGCACCCCTGTGCGGGTCGAGATGAGCAAGTGGGGTGACCGGCCGCACTGGCAGGTCGAGGGCGTGCACCTCGGCAGCGACGAGCACGGCGAGTGGCTCGGGTTCCCGACCGGCACCCACAACCACCGCCCGGGCTTCGAGTTCCACTCCGAGGTCGACTCGGTGACCCTCGTCCCGCGGGACGGCTGGTACGCCGCGACGTTCCACGCGCCGGGCATCTGGTGCGAGCTGTACGTCGACATCGCCACGCCGGCCGTCTGGGACGGCGTCGTCGTGCGGGCCGTCGACCTCGACCTCGACGTGATCCGGCTGTCCTCTGAGTCGCCGGCCAGCCCACCCGTCCCGGACTACGTCCAGAAAGCCGGCCTCGGCGAGGTCTTCGTCGACGACGAGGACGAGTTCGCCGAGCACCAGGTGGCCTACGGCTACCCCGCCGAGGTCGTCCGCGCAGCCCGGGAGGCCGCCGACCGCGTGCTGGCCGACGCACGCGCCCGCCGGGCGCCGTACGACGGCAGCCACCGGAGGTGGCTCGGGGAGCTCAGCCGGCTCGCGAGCGCCGCTGCTCCCGCCGTTCCGCCCGGCTGAGCGCCCGCGGTCCCACCATCCGCGGTCCCGACAGGCGGGTCTCGAGGCGCCGGGCCTCCCGCTTGACGGGCTGGGCGACGTACTCGCCGAGGATGGCGCCCGAGGCCAGCGCGATGTCGATCGACAGGGCGGTCACGAGCGCGAGCAGCCCCTGCGAGGTCCCGGCGCCCCCGGCGGACAGCAGCGACAGCGCGCGGTAGATCGCCAGTCCGGGGAGGAACGGCACGATCGCCGACACCGCCACGACGAGCGGCGGCACCCGCACCCGGCCCGCCGCGCCGTAGGAGACCAGCCCGATGAAGAACGCCGCCGCGCCGGCCGCAGCCGCCCGGCCGAAGCCGTTGGCGTCGACGGCGTGGTGGATCAGCGCCGCGACGGCGGTGACGCCCGCGATCGGGAGCACGGCCCGGCGGGGGGCGTAGCTCGCCACGGCGAACGCGGCGGCGGCCACCGCGGCCCCCAGCATCATCACCGGGACGTCGAGGATGCGACCCGGCGCACCCGGCCGGATGAACGACATCTCCACCCCCGCCACGCCGGCGACCGAGATGCCCATGCCGACGCCGGCGATGATCCCCGCCGTGGCCAGCATCGCCTCGATCAGCCTGGCGCCTGCGGTGATGTAGAAGCCCGACAGGGCGTCCTGCACGGCGCCCATCAGGCCGATACCGGCCAGCAGCATGATGATGTTGGCCGTCACCACCAAGGAGGTGTCCACCTCGAGCGGCGAGGCAGCCACCGCCGCCGCGATGAGGGTGGCGATCGCCCCGCCGGCGACCTGGAGGTAGAAGAACGGAAGACGCTTGCGGGACAGGACGAGCTGGACCCGGTCGATCACCACGGCAGCGAGCGCCGCCACGGCCGACACCACCGGACCGCCGCCGAGGAAGACGCCGACCGCGGCCGCCATCACCCCCCAGGCGATGGTCACCGCCCACCGTGGGAACGCGTGCTCGGTCGAGACGATGGTGGCCATCCGGGTACGGCCGAGGTAGAGGTCGGCGCGGTCGGCCAGGATGTCGCGCACGAGGTGGTCGACGGCGGTGAGGTCCTCGTAGTCGATGTCGCGCTGGCGGACGTGGCGCACCATCAGCCACGGCGGCTCGTCGGGGCTGCGCTGGTAGCTCATCGAGAGCGAGACGAACGTGACGTCGACCTCGACGTGGTGCAGGCCCAGGTGCGTGGCGACGGACTGCATGGTCGCCGTGACGTCGGCGGCACCCGCCCCGGAGGCCAGCAGCATCTCGCCGATGCGCAGGCACAGGTCGATGGTCAGGTGGATCTCGCGGGCCCGCTCCGCCCGTGCCTCCGCAGCATCGATCTCCTCCTCCACCTCGCCGTCGCCCTCGTCCACGCCGCCATGCTGTCACCTCGTCGGCCGCAGCCCGACCCCCCGCGGACGGGTGGTTTCCCGCACGTCGAGTCTCCGTAGGGTGATCGTCATGCGCATCGACTTCCACGCCTCGCCGCAGCCGACGCTCGGCGTCGAGTGGGAGCTGTCGCTGGTCGACCGCACCACCCGCGACCTGGTCAGCGCCGCCTCCGACCTCCACGAGCTCGCCGGCGGCCGGCTCCGCGACCCCGAGCGCCTCCACAAGGAGCTGCTGCGCAACACCATCGAGGTCGTCACAGGGGTCAACACCACCGTCGCCGAGGCCGTCGAGGACCTGCGCGAGACGCTGTCGGTCGTCATCCCTGCGGCCCACGAGCTCGGCGTCGACCTGCTCGGCTCGGGGTCGCACCCGTTCGCCGACTGGTCCCACCAGCAGCTGACCGAGGGCCATCGCTACGCCGAGCTGATCAACCGGACCCAGTGGTGGGGCCGGCAGATGCTGATCTGGGGCGTCCACGTGCACGTCGGGATGCCCGAGCGCGACCGGGTGATGCCGGTGCTGGCCTCGATGCTGACGACGTACCCCCACCTGCTCGCGCTCTCGGCGAGCTCGCCGATGTGGGCGGGCCAGGACACCGGGTACGCCTCCAACCGGGCGCTGATGTTCCAGCAGCTGCCGACCGCCGGCCTGCCGTTCGCGTTCGACACGTGGGCCGAGTTCGAGACCTGCATCGCCGACCAGACGACGACCGGCGTCATCGACTCGATGGCCGACGTGCGCTGGGACCTGCGGCCGGCGCCGCACTTCGGCACGCTCGAGCACCGCGTCTGCGACGGCATGTCCGACCTCGGCGAGCTCGGCGCGATCACCGCGCTCGTGCACTGCCTGGTGGTCGACCTCGACACCCGGCTCGCGGCCGGGGAGACGCTGCCGACCATGCCCCCGTGGCAGGTGCAGGAGAACAAGTGGCGGGCCGCGCGCTACGGCCTCGAGGCGATCGTGATCCTCGACGACGCCAACCGCGAGCGTCTCGTCACCGAGGACCTCGACGACCTGCTGGAGCGGCTGACCCCGGTGTCGCGCCGGCTGGGCTGCGAGGCCGAGCTGCGGACGGTGGCGGACATCCCGCGGCGCGGGGCGTCGTACCAGCGGCAGCGGGCGGTCGCCCACGAGTCGAACGGCGACCTGGTCGCGGTCGTGGACGCGCTGGTCGACGAGCTGGTCGGCTCGCTCGAGCGCTGACCCCCAGCAGGGCCCTCGTCCGGCGCCTCGACCCAGCGGCGTCCCTTGTCCGAACGGCGGTGGGACGCAAGGATCTGCGGGACCCCCGAGGAGGCACATCCGTGGCCAACCCCATCGACCCGACAGCGACGGCTTTCCTGCTGGCGGAGAACCGCAGGATGCCGATGCACGTGGGTGGCCTGCAGCTCTTCGAGAAGCCCGCCGGCGCGGGCCGTCACTACGTCCGCGAGATGGTCGGGCAGATGCGAGCCGTCGAGGAGGTCTCGCCGCTCTTCCTCAAGCACCCGCACCGCTCGGTCCGTACGGCGGGGCAGCTGGTGTGGCGGCCCGACGAGGACTTCGACATCGAGCACCACGTGCGCCACAGCGCACTGCCGAAGCCCGGCCGGATCCGGGAGCTCCTCGAGCTGTGCTCCCGCCTGCACGGCACCCGGCTGGCGTGGGAGCGGCCGCTGTGGGAGTCGACGCTCATCGAGGGGCTCCGCGACGGTCGGGTCGCGATGTACACCAAGGTCCACCACTCGCTCATGGACGGCGTCTCGGCGATGCGCCTGCTCCAGAGCGTCCTGTCGACCGACCCGGACGAGCGCGGGATGGGGGCACCGTGGGCGGCCCGGCCGGGTCCGGACCGACGGCCGCGGCCCGAGGGGCCGACCTCGGTGGAGGAGGTGACGGCGCAGGCGATGCGCACGGCGCTCGGCATCACCGCCGAGGCGGCCGGGATGCCGGGCGCTCTGGTCAGGACGCTCAACCGGAGCGTGCGCAACGAGACCTCGCCCCTCTCGCTCTACGCACCACGGACGCTGTTCAACCAGAGGATCACCGGCTCCCGCCGGTTCGCCGCCCAGGACTGGCCGATCGAGCGGATGCGTGCCGTCGGGAAGGCCACCGGGACCACCATCAACGACGTGGTGCTCGCGATGTGCGGCGGTGCGATGCGCACCTACCTGCTCGAGCACGACGTCCTCCCGGAGACGACGCTGGTCTCGATGGTGCCGGTGGGCCTCAACGCCAAGCAGTCCCACCTCGCCTCGCTCGACGGCGGCAACGCGGTCGGCGCGGGGATGGTCCGGCTCGGCACCCACCTCCCCGACCCCGCCGACCGGCTCGCCGCGATCCACCGGTCGATGAAGGACGGCAAGGAGGGGCTCGCGTCGATGACGCCGGCGCAGATCATGGCGATGAGCGCGCTGGGCCAGGCCCCGGCGATCCTCGCCCCCATGCTGCGGATGCAGGGCGTCGTGCGGCCGCCGTACAACCTCATCATCAGCAACGTGCCCGGCCCGAGGACGACGCACTACTGGAACGGCGCCCGTCTCGTCGGCACCTACCCGCTGTCCATCCCGATCAACGGGATGGCGCTCAACATCACCTGCACGTCGTACGACGGCAGGATGGCGTTCGGGCTCACCGGCTGCCGCCGCACCGTCCCCCACCTCCAGCGGATGCTCACCCACCTCGACGACGAGCTGGCTGCGCTGGAGAAGTCCGCGGGGGTCTAGCCGAGCGACAGGCCGCCGCCGACCCGGTCCGCCACGGCGCGCAGCCGCGCCCGGGTGATGTCGGCGACGGTGAGCAGCCCGGCGTTGCGGGCGTTGGAGCCCTCCCGGGTCGGCTCGGCGCAGTTGACGGAGATGCAGTGGCGGCTGCCGCCGTCCGCGGCGTTGGCGAGGGCGACGGCGTGGCCGGTCGTCCCGCTGCCTGCGAAGGGGTCGAGGACGGTGACGTCGTCGGGCATCGTCGCCAGGATGCGTCGGACGAGGCCGGTCGGCTTGGGCGACTCGAAGACGTGGCCCACGAGCTCCTTGAGCTCGGCGACGGCGGTGTCGGTGGAGCCGATCTCCTCGGCGAGCCAGATGGTGCGCAGCTTCTTGCGCCGGCCCCCGTCCCGGTGGAGCCAGTCGCGCTGGAAGACGTCGACCCGCTCGCCGGTGCGGCCCCGGATCGTGCGGCACACCAGGTCGTCGGGGCGCTGCTCGACGAGCGGGGGCGACCACCGCCACACGGCGGGACGGCCGTCGCCGAAGACCGGCAGCACCTCGACGCTGCCCGGGAACGGGGCGGTCGCGACCTGCCCGGAGGCCGGGTCGCCGTGCAGCGAGTAGTGCAGCGTCGGCGAGGTGACGGGGTTGAACTTCTTGTTGGTGTTGCGCAGCGGCAGGTGCCGGAAGCGGCGGCCGCCGTCGTCGACGTGGGGGAAGTCGTCCTCGTCCACCGTGTCGTGGGTGCTGGCGTCGAGCACGCACCGCTTCGGGTCGCGTGCGTAGACCAGGACGTACTCGTGGCTCGTCGCGAACCCGCGTCCCAGCTGACGACCCTTGGGGTTGAGGTTCACCACCACCTGAGCCAGGAAGCCCGCCTCCCCGAGGACCTCGTCCATGAGCAGCCGCAGGTGCGCCGCCTCGTTGTCGTCGATGCTCACGAACACCGCCCCGTGCGGCGCCAGCACCCGGCGTACGGCGTGCAGCCGGGGCCGCATCATCGCGGCCCAGGCGGCGTGCCGCCCGGTCGCGGCATCGGCGTGGGCGCTGTCGCGGAAGGAGTCGGCGTAGGCGAAGTCGTTGCCGGTGTTGTAGGGCGGGTCGGCGTAGACGAGGTCGACGCTGCCGGCCTCCAGGCGCGCCAGCACGTCGAGGTTGTCGCCCTCGAGGAAGGTGTTCCACGCACGCTCCGGCACGGGTCGCAGCCTAGGACCGCCGGCGTGGGCGGTGGGTTGCACTTTCGTCACAAGATTCACATGCGTCACGAACCTGACCTACCCTCGTTCCTGTGCGTTCCTCCCAGCTGAGCCCCTTCCGGACCCGGTCCCGCCTCACCCGCGCTCTCGGCGCGGCGGTGGCGGGCTCCCTCGCGTGCACCCTCGCCGCGACCTCGTCGACGGCCGCTCCGGTGGCACCGTCCGCGGCGGACGAGCGCCGGGACGGTGCGCCGGACCAGCGCCGCGACGGCGGCACCGTGCTGGGGCGCCCGGGCCAGACCTCCGACGGCAAGGCGGGGATCAAGGTCGGACCGCCCGTGCGGACCGCGTTCCGCGGCAGCCGCGTGCGCAACGACATCACCTACCAGATCGCCCCGGGCATCACGGTCCGCGAGTGGGACCAGGTCGACGGCCGTCAGCCGGTCGGCCAGGCGCGGATGAACCTGCTGTCGGTCGACCTCGACGCGCCGAACATCTCCTTCGAGTACCTCGCCCCGAAGTACGTCGCCAGCCGCAAGACCGTCTCCCAGCTCGGCCGCTGGAACAACGCCATCGGCGCGGTCAACGGCGACTTCTTCGACATCAGCGACACCGGGGCGCCCCTCGGTGTCGGGGTGAGCCGCACCCGTGGCCTGCTGAACGGCGGACGCGAGGGCTGGATCCCCGAGAACATGTCCCTGTGGTTCGACTCGGCGGGGCCGCACGTCGGTCCGCTGTCGGTGCAGTACACCGTTCGCCAGCGCCGCTCGTGGACGGTGAGCGGCCTCAACCAGCCCCGGGTGCCCAGCGGCCAGGTCGGGATCTACACCGCCGACTGGGGCCGTACCCCCGGCTACTCGGTCACCGAGGGCAAGCGCCGCGCCCGGGAGGTCGTGGTCCGCAAGAACCGGGTCGTCTCCAACCGCGGCAGGCTCTCGGACGGCATGAAGATCCGCGGCAAGGACCGCGTCCTCATCGGCGTCGGCCCGATGGCCGCGAAGCTCAAGGCGCTGCGCATCGGCAAGAAGATCACCGTCGCCAAGCGCATGGAGGGCGGCCGCCCGTCCACCGCGATCACCGGCGACCGGCCGATCCTGCTGAACGGCGTCCCGGTCGTCGTCAACGACACCCTCGCCCACCCCCGTACGGCGGTCGGCATCGACGCCGACGGCCGGCGCCTGCTCATCCTGGTCGTCGACGGGCGCTCCTCGTCCAGCCGCGGCTACACGATGGTCGAGCTCGCCTCGATGATGACCGCGCTCGGCGCCGAGAACGCCCTCAACCTCGACGGTGGCGGCTCCTCGACGATGTACTCGCGCCTCGCGACCGGGGAGATGGGGCTGGTCAACGAGCCCTCCGACGGGACCGAGCGGACGGTCCCCAACGGGTTCGGCGTGGTCTACCACGGCGTGCTGCCGCCGGTGGTCCCGGTCGCCCCGGCCACTCCCTCGCCGACGCCCACGCCCACGCCCACGCCGACGCCCACGCCGACGCCGACCCCGACGCCGACGCCGACCCCGCGGACGACGCCGGCTCCGCGCCGGTCGCGCTGCGGCGGATCGGCGAGGTGACGAGCGCGGTGACGAGTGCGGTGACCAGCGCGGTCACCGACAAGGTCACCGACGCGATGACCAAGGCCGCCGCACCCGTGCACGACCGTTCGGGCGCGGCTGCCGCTGACTCCACGGTCCGGGCGATCGCCCGGCTCGGTGACCCGGTGGCGCCGCTGGTCATCGACAACTTCCGCCCCGAGCCGGCGTACGACCCGGTCATCGGCCCCGAGCTGTCGGCTGCCCGCACCCGCGTCGGCCTCAGCGTCGACGAGCTGGCGGACCGCACCCGCATCCGACCGCACGTCATCGAGTCGATCGAGGTCGACGACTTCGCCGCCTGCGGCGGCGACTTCTACGCCCGCGGCCACATCCGCACCCTCGCCCGCGTCCTCGGCAAGGACCCGGTGCCGCTGCTCGAGCGGTTCGAGGAGCGCTACGCCTCGGCGCCGGTGAACGCGCGGACGGTCTTCGAGGCCGAGCTCTCCACCGGGATGGTCGGCAGCATGCGCCGCGCGCCCGGCGGCCCGAACTGGGCGCTGCTCGTCGGTGCCGTCATCGCCCTCGCCCTGGTGTGGAGCCTGGTCCGGCTCTTCGCGGGCAGCGGCACCGAGGTGCTCGAGGACCCCCCGCCGATGCTCGGC
>CADCUM010000088.1 GCA_902805885.1 uncultured Nocardioides sp.
TGATAGGCCGCGAGCACATCCCTCACCGAAAAACTTTCCACACAAACCCATGCGAATCCGTGTCATATCCGGTATTAATCACCGTTTCCGGTGGCTATCCCGAAGTGAGGGGCAGATTACTCACGTGTTACTCACCCGTTCGCCGCTCGAGTACCCCCGAAAGGGCCTTTCCGCTCGACTTGCATGTGTTAAGCACGCCGCCAGCGTTCGTCCTGAGCCAGGATCAAACTCTCCATCGAAAAACAAACCCCCACACCCAACCCAAAGGCCAGACACGAGGAAAAAGAGAGCCACATCCCCTGACATGACGAAACTGACATGTTGTCAGAATCATTGTCAAAGAAACCGCGACCACCCCAACCCCACCACCCCACAAGAGCAGCAGAACCAGAACAGTCAACGGGGCAAAACAAACTAATTCGTCGACTATCAAACACACTGTTGAGTTCTCAAGAATCAGACGCACCAGCGCCGGCACCCTCATCGGGGCCTGGTCTCTGGGCAACCTGGTCAAACTTACCGGGCGCTCCACCGACCGTCAAACTCGTCGGCTTCCTGCTCCGGGGTGGTCCCGCGTGGCCCCCCTCGATCTGACCTTCGGGCCAGGAGGTGGTGCCGCTCGCGGCGACAGGAAGAACAGTACCTCCTTTGGGACGGGACGCCAACTCGGGGTCCAACATACGCATCACCGCAGGTCAGCGGCCCGCAGGCGGGTAGCGGCCGGTCGGTAGCGCGACACCGTCGGGTCACCGTCGAGCCAGAACCGCCACGGCCGGTCGGCCGCGTGTCTCAGCCCGACGCGTGGCCCGGTCCGTACCGCTCGGGACTGAGGTGCCTGCAGCTGAGGCCGCAAGAGGATCGGTCCGCCGGCGAGGTCGGTCCCGTCGTCGGCGGTGGTGATCCCGAGGACGCGACACAGCAGCGCCGGTCCGCGTGCGAGGTCGCTGTCCCTCGCCCCCGGGCGGCGGGCGCGAGCGACCTCCAGACCGTCGACGACCTCACCCGCCCGCAGCAGCGTGGCAGCGGCAGCCCCCTCGGGCCCGCAGACCACGTTGCAGCAGTGGTGCATGCCGTAGGTGAAGTAGACGTACAGGCGGCCCGCGGGGCCGAACATCACCCGGTTGCGGGGCGTCGGGCCGCGGAAGGCGTGCGACCCGGGGTCGGCCGCGCCGGCGTACGCCTCGACCTCGGTGATCCGGACCGCCACCTCGTCGGTCCGCAGGACCGCGCCCAGGAGTCGCGGCGCCACCTCGAGGACGGGTCCGTCGAGGAAGGCCAGGTCAGCCGAGCCGGCCACGGTTCTCCGCCAGCAGGGCGACGACGTCGGCCAGCTGCTCGCGCACGCGGGCGGGCGCCGTGCCACCGCGGCCGGTGCGGGACCCCACGGAGCCCTCGACGCTCAGCACGTCGCGCACGGTCGGCACGAGGTGCGGCGAGACCCCCGCCAGCTGCTCGTCGGTCAGGTCCGGCAGGTCGCACCCGAGCTGCTCGCAGAGCCGCACGCACGCTCCGGCGATCTCGTGGGCGTCGCGGAAGGGGACGCCCTCGCGCACGAGCCACTCCGCGACGTCCGTGGCCAGGGAGAAGCCCTCGGGAGCGAGCGCCGCCATCCGCTCGGGGTGGAAGGTCAGCGTCGCCACCATCCCCGTCACCGCCGGCAGCAGCACCTCGAGGGTGGCCAGCGAGTCGAAGACGGGCTCCTTGTCCTCCTGGAGGTCGCGGTTGTAGGCGAGCGGCAGGCCCTTGAGCGTGGTCATCAGGCCGGTGAGGTTCCCGATCATCCGACCTGCCTTGCCCCTCGCGAGCTCGGCGATGTCGGGGTTCTTCTTCTGGGGCATGATGCTCGACCCCGTCGACCACGAGTCGTGCAGCGTGGCGAAGCCGAACTCGCGGGTGGTCCACAGGATCACCTCCTCGGCGAGCCGGGAGACGTCCACGCCGACCTGAGCGAGCACGAACGCCAGCTCGGCGGCGAAGTCGCGGGCGGAGGTGCCGTCGATGGAGTTCGCCGACGAGCCGGTGAACCCGAGCTCGGCGGCGACCGCCTCCGGGTCCAGGCCCAGGGTCTGCCCGGCGAGCGCTCCCGAGCCGTAGGGCGAGTCCCCCGCCACCCGGGCGTCCCAGTCGGCCAACCGGGACACGTCGCGCAGGAGCGGCCAGACGTGGGCCAGCAGGTGGTGGGAGAGCAGGACCGGCTGCGCGTGCTGGAGGTGGGTGCGCCCCGGCATGACCACCCCGAGGTGCGCTCGGGCCTGGCCGGCCAGGGCGTCCACGAGGTCGAGGACGTGGCCGGCGACCTTCCGTGCGTGGTCGCGCAGGTAGGCACGGAAGAGGGTGGCGACCTGGTCGTTGCGCGAGCGACCGGCGCGGAGGCGGCCTCCGACCTCGGGCCCGACCTCGTCGATCAGCAGCCGCTCGAGCGCCCCGTGCACGTCCTCGTCCCCGGGCGACGGGTGCAGCACCCCGGCGTCGTACCGCTCCCGCAGCACCGCGATGCCACGGAGGAGCTCCTCGTGGTCGGCGTCGCTGAGGTGTCCGGCACGGTGGAGCGCGTTGGCGTGGGCCCGCGACCCGGCCAGGTCGTACGGCGTGAGCTGCCAGTCGAAGTGGGTCGAGCGCGACAGCGCCTGCAGCTCCGGCGACGGGCCGCTCGAGAACCGGCCGCCCCACAGCGCACCCTCGTTGGTCGCGGGCTGCGTCGAAGGGTCGTGCTCCCCCATCAGTCGGTCCCCGCGTCCATGGCGGCGTGGTCGAGCGCCTCGTCGTCGAGGCCGTCGGCGGCGTCGGCCCGCGCGATCGACTCCGCCCCGCCGGGCTCGATCTCCCCGAAGAGGTTGCCGTTCTCGACCAGGACGTGGCCCTGGTCCTGCGGCTGGCTGGCGTAGAGCTCGAGCTTGCTGCGCGAGTCGGCGATGTCGAGGTTGCGCATGGTGAGCTGTCCGATGCGGTCGGTGGGGCCGAACACGGCGTTGTCGGTGCGCTCCATCGAGAGCTTGTCCGGGTGGTAGGAGAACGCCGGGCCGTCGGTGCCCAGGACCGTGTAGTCCTCGCCGCGCCGCAGGCGCAGCGTCACCTCGCCGGTCACCAGGGAGGCGACCCAGCGCTGGATCGACTCACGCACCATCAGTGCCTGCGGGTCGAGCCACCGCCCCTCGTAGAGCAGCCGCCCGAGGCGGCGCCCCTCGGTGTGGTAGCTGGCGATGGTGTCCTCGTTGTGGACGGCGTTGAGCAGCCGCTCGTAGGCGATCCACAGCAGCGCCATGCCCGGCGCCTCGTAGATCCCCCGCGACTTCGCCTCGATGATCCGGTTCTCGATCTGGTCGGACATCCCGAGCCCGTGCCGGCCACCGACCTCGTTGGCCTTCATCACCAGCTGCACCGGGTCGTCGTACGACGTGCCGCCGATCGCGACCGGCCGGCCCTGCTCGAACCGGATCGTCACGTCCTCGACGGCGATGTCGACCGCCGGGTCCCAGAACTTCGCCCCCATGATCGGCTCGACCGTCTCGAGCGACACGTCGAGGTGCTCCAGGGTCTTCGCCTCGTGGGTGGCGCCCCAGATGTTGGCGTCGGTGGAGTAGGCCTTCTCCTGGGAGTCGCGGTAGGGCAGGCCGCGCTCGGTGAGCCACTGGCTCATCTCGGCGCGGCCGCCGAGCTCGGCCACGAAGTGGGCGTCCAGCCAGGGCTTGTAGATGCGCAGCTGTGGGTTGGCGAGCAGCCCGTAGCGGTAGAACCGCTCGATGTCGTTGCCCTTGAAGGTCGAGCCGTCGCCCCAGATGTCGACGCCGTCCTCGTGCATGGCGCGCACCAGCATCATCCCGGTGACGGCCCGGCCCAGCGGCGTGGTGTTGAAGTAGGCCCGGCCCGCGGAGCGGATGTGGAAGGCCCCGCACGCCAGCGCGGCCAGCCCCTCCTCCACGAGGGGACCACGGCAGTCGACGACGCGCGCGATCTCCGCGCCGTACTGCAGCGCCCGGTCCGGCACGCCGGAGACGTCGGGCTCGTCGTACTGGCCGATGTCGGCGGTGTAGGTGCAGGGGACCGCGCCCTTGTCGCGCATCCAGGCGACGGCGACGGACGTGTCGAGACCGCCAGAGAAGGCGATGCCGACGCGCTCGCCGACGGGCAGGGAGGTGAGGACCTTGCTCATCAGACGTCCTTCTCAGCTGGTGCGGGCGGGTGGTGGGGGTCCTCGGCCATGTCGAGGAATCGTCGGGCGAGCGCCTCGCCGCCGGTCGGGTCGCGCCCGATCAGCAGCACGGTGTCGTCGCCGGCGATGGTGCCGAGCACGTCAGCGATCTCGGCGCGGTCGCAGGCGCTGGCGAGGAACTGCGCGGCGCCGGGCGGGGTGCGGAGGACGACCAGGTTGGCGCTCGCCTCGGCGGAGACCAGGAGCTCCCCGCACAGCCGCGCCAGGCGGTCGAGGGACGCGGCGGACTCGCGCGGGGCGCTCGGCGACCGGTCGCCGCCCTCGCCGGGGACGGCGTAGACGAGCGCCCCGTCCGGGCCGCGCACCTTGACCGCGTCCAGCTCGACGAGGTCGCGGCTGAGCGTCGCCTGGGTGACGTGGACCCCGTGCTCGACCAGCAGCTGGGCGAGCTCCGTCTGGGAGCGCACGGCGTGGTGGGTCACGAGGTCGATGATCCTCTGGTGCCGGGCCCGCTTGGTGCCCGGGCTCGTCGCCGTCATGCCCGGTCCCGGCGGACACGAGGGCGCGGCGGGTGACGTCGTGGAGTGCTCATGCCCGCTCCAGCAGCCACGCGAGGATCGCCTTCTGGGCGTGCCGGCGGTTCTCCGCCTCGTCCCAGACCACCGACTGCGGGCCGTCGATCACCTCGGCGGCGATCTCCTTGCCCCGGTAGGCAGGCAGGCAGTGCATGACGATCGCTGCCGGGTCGGCGTGCGAGAGCAGGTCCGGCGTGACGCCGTACGGCGGGAAGGCGCGCAAGCGGTCGATCGACTCCTCCTCCCGGCCCATGCTCACCCACGAGTCGGTCACGACCACGGCCGCGCCGGTGACCGCCTCGACCGGGTCGTGCGTCAGCTCGACCGCCCCTCCGGTGGAGGAGGCGATGTCACGCGCGTGCTCGACCACCCCCGCGTCGGGCAGGTAGCCACGCGGGGCGCCGACCGTGACGTGCATCCCGGCGGTGGCGCCGGCCAGCACCCAGGAGCTGCCCATGTTGCACGCACCGTCGCCCACGAAGGCGACCCGCACGCCGGCGAGCGTGCCGACGTGCTCCTGGACGGTCTGCAGGTCGGCGAGGAGCTGGCACGGGTGGAACTCGTCGGTGAGCGCGTTGACCACCGGCACGCCCGCGTGCAGCGACATCGTCACCAGGTCGGACTGGTGGGCGGTGCGCCAGACGACCGCGCTGGCCTGACGCCCGAGGACGCGGGCGACGTCCTCGACGCCCTCGCGCTGTCCCATCGCCGCCAGTCCCCCGTCGACGGTCATCGGGTTGCCGCCGAGCTCGGCGATGCCGGCGGCGAAGGAGACCTGCGTGCGGAGCGTCGGGCGGTCGAAGACCATGGCCACGGTGCGTGGACCGTCCAGCGGGCGATGGGCGAACGGCTCCGCCTTCATCCGGGCGGCCAGCGCCAGCACCTCGGCCTGCTCCGCGGGGTCGAGGTCGTCGTCGCGCAGGAAGTGGCGGGTCATGGTGCGTCCTCCGGGTCGGTGACGATCGACGCCCAGGCCTCGCCCAGCGCGGCGAGATCGGCCTCGGTGATCGTCAGGGGTGGGGCGAACCGGAGCCGGTCCGGCCCGGTGTGGTTGAGCAGGAACCCCCGCTCCTGCGCCCGGGCGACGACGGCGGCAGCGCTGTCGTCGACGAGCTGGACCCCGAGCAGCAGACCGCGCCCCTCGACACCGGTGACCTCGTGCTCGGCCGCCAGGATGTCGGCCAGCTGCGCGCCGCGTGCGACGGCCTCCTCCATGAGCCCCTGGGACTCGATCGTGTCCAGCACCGCGAGCGCCGCCGCGCACGCCACGGGGTTGCCGCCGAACGTCGTCCCGTGGTTGCCGGGCTGCAGCAGGGCACCGGCCTCGCCGAGGGCGATCGTCGCACCGATCGGCACCCCACCGCCGAGCCCCTTGGCCGAGGTGACGAGGTCGGGCGCGACCGGCTCGACGTCGGGCAGCTGGTGGGCGAACCAGGCGCCCGTGCGGCCGATGCCCGTCTGCACCTCGTCGAGCCAGAGCAGCGCCCCGTGCTCGTCGCAGACCCGGCGGGCGGCCGCGAGGTAGCCGGGTGGCGGCACGCGGACCCCGGCCTCGCCCTGGATCGGCTCGAGGACCACGGCGGCCGTCTCCCCGTCCACGGCGTCCGCGAGCGCGTCGGCGTCGCCGTACGGGACGAAGGTGACGTGGCCGGGCAGCGGCTCGAAGGGCTCGCGGTAGGCGGGCTTGGACGTCAGCGAGAGCGCGCCCATCGTGCGGCCGTGGAACGAGCCCTCCGCGGCGACGAGGCGGGTCCGGCCGGTGCGACGGGTCAGCTTGAGCGCGGCCTCGTTGGCCTCGGCCCCGGAGCTGGAGAGGAAGACCTTGCCGCCGACCCCGCCCCCGGCGCCCCCGAGCAGCCCGGTCAGCCGCTCGGCCAGGGCGAGCTGGGGCTCGGTGGCGAAGAAGTTGGACACGTGACCGAGCGTCCTCAGCTGGCTGGTCACCGCCGCCACCACGGCCGGGTGCCCGTGGCCCAGCGCGTTGACGGCGATGCCGGCGAACAGGTCGACGTACTCCCGGCCCTCGACGTCCCAGACGTGCGCGCCCTCTCCCCGCGCGAGCTGGAGCCGCGGCGGGCCGAAGGTGTTCATCATGGTGGCGAGGTAGCGGTCGGGGAGGCTCACGAGGCCCCCTCCGCGGCGTAGGGCTTCCGCAGCACGGTCGGGACGCCCGGGAGGACCTGGGTGCCCACGCCCTCGTCGGTGAAGATCTCGAGCAGCACGGCGTGCGGCTCGCGGCCGTCCACGACGGTCGCGCGTGGCACTCCCCCGGTGACCGCCGCATGGCAGGCCTGCATCTTCGGGACCATGCCGGCGTCCAGGGTCGGGAGCATCTCGGCGAGCGACTCCGGGCTGATCTCCTGGATCAGGTCGTCGGACCGGCCGTAGTCGCGGTAGAGGCCCTCGACGTCGGTCAGCACCAGCAGCTTCTCGGCACCCAGTGCGACGGCGAGGGCCGCAGCCGCGGTGTCGGCGTTGACGTTGTGGACGACGCCGTGGGCGTCGGGCGCCACCGAGCTGACGACGGGCACCCGGCCGGCCTCGATGAGGTCGAGCACCGCCTCGGGGCGCACGTGGGCGACCTCGCCCACCAGGCCGAGGTCGACCTCCTCGCCGTCGACGACGGTGCTGGTCGCCCGAGCCGTGAAGAGCCCGGCGTCCTCGCCCGACAGCCCGACCGCCAGCGCTCCGTGCTGGTTGATGAGCCCGACCAGCTCGCGCTGCACCTGCCCGACCAGGACCATGCGTACGACGTCCATCGCCTCCGGGGTGGTGACCCGGAGGCCGCCGCGGAACTCCGACCGGATGCCGAGCCGGTCGAGCATCCGGGAGATCTGCGGGCCGCCGCCGTGGACGACCACCGGCTTGAACCCGGCGAAGCGCAGGAAGGCGATGTCCTCGGCGAAGGCGACCTTGAGCGCGTCGTCGGTCATCGCGTTGCCGCCGTACTTCACCACGATCGTCCGGCCGTGGTACCGCTTGAGCCACGGCAGCGCCGCGGCCAGGGTGCGGGCCTTGGCGGGGTCGGGGCGCCGGGGACCGCTGCCGCCCGGGTGGTCGGTCGCCCCGCGGGCCGTGTCGGTCATCTCTGCGGACGACTCGTGCGTGGTCCCGGTCATGAGCTGTAGGCGCTGTTCTCGTGGACGTAGGCGTGCGTCAGGTCGTTGGTCCAGACCGTGGCGCGGGCGTCGCCGGCCTTGAGGTCGATGGTCACGGTGACCTCGCGCCCCGACAGGTCGACTCCTCCGGGGTCCTCGGCGGGGGTGCTGCGGCGGCAGACCCACACGCCGTTCATCGCGACGTCGAGATCGGCCGGGTCGAACGCGGCGGTGGTCGTGCCGATGCTCGCCAGCACCCGGCCCCAGTTGGGGTCGTTGCCGAAGACGGCCGCCTTGAACAGGTTGCTGCGTGCGACGCTGCGGCTGACCTCCACCGCGTCGTCCTCGGTGGCGGCGTGGAGGGTGGTGATCGCGATCTCGTGGTCGGCCCCCTCGGCGTCGCGCAGCAGCTGCGCGGCGAGGTCGGCACAGGCCCGGGTGAGCGCGGCGGTGAAGTCCGCGGGCGTCGGGGTGATGCCGCTGGCACCGCTCGCCAGCACGGTCACGGTGTCGTTGGTGGACATGCAGCCGTCGGAGTCCAACCGGTCGAACGTGACCCGGGTCGCGGTCCGCAGGGCGACGTCGAGCTCCGCGGCGGGGACCACGGCGTCGGTGGTGAGCACCACGAGCATCGTGGCGAGCTGGGGCGCGAGCATCCCGGCGCCCTTGGCCATGCCGCCGACGGACCAGCCGGCACCCTCCACGACGACGGTCTTGCTGACCGAGTCGGTGGTCATGATGGCCTCGGCCGCGTCCTCCCCGCCCGCGCGGGAGAGGGCGGCGTGGGCGGCGTCGACACCGGCCAGGAGGTCGTCCCGGTCGTTGGCCAGACCGATCAGCCCGGTGGAGCAGACCACGACGTCGATCGCGCCGATGCCGACGCGCTCCGCCACCCGCTCGGCCACCGCGTGGGTGGTCCGGAACCCCTCCGGCCCGGTGTAGCAGTTGGCCCCGCCGGAGTTGAGGACGACCGCGCGCACGGTGCCGTCCTTGACGACCTCGCGGCTCCACAGGACCGGGTTGGCCTGGCAGCGGTTGGCGGTGAAGACGCTCGCGGAGTCGAAGCGGGGTCCCTGGTTGACGACCAGGGCGAGGTCCTTGCCGCCGGACGACTTCAGTCCGGCGGCGACGCCGGCGGCGCTGAAGCCGGCGGGGTGGGTGACGGTCATCTCTTGGTCTTCCGTGGTGGGCCGGACTTCGCCGGGCCGGGCTGGGCAGGGACGGCGGCGGTCACGGTGTGACCTCGTCGTCGCCACGCCTCGGCCGCCTTGTCGCCGTCGACCAGCCGGACCATGATCCAGTCGGTGTCGAAGGTCGAGATCGTGTAGACGGGGACCTGCGCCTCGGCCAGGGGCGTGAGCAGGCTCGCCAGGATGCCGATGGCATCGGGGTCGAGGGGGCCTCGGACCTGGAAGGCCGTCAGCGGCTTGATGCTCGGCGTCTTCGTGGGGACCGACCTGGTGGCGCAGACCAGGCTGGTCTCCGTCGCTGTCGCCGTGACGGAGAAGAGGCTGGCGGATTCTGCCCACTTCGGCAGCTCGGCGCCCGGACCGAGCCGGACGATGGCCAGCTTCTCCGGGAACTGGAGCAGGGTCAGGGCCTGGCCCTGGGGCTGCGGCTCGGTCTGGGGCTGGTCGGTCATGGCGCGAGTCCGATCGTCGAGAGTCCGGCGGTCTCGTCGAGACCGAGGGCGAGGTTCATGCACTGGACGGCGGCGCCCGCGGTGCCCTTGGTCAGGTTGTCGACGACCGCCACGGCGACCACCCTGCCAGCACGCTCGTCCAGCGTGACCTGGACGTGCACGGCGTTGGAGCCCAGCACGGACTGCGTCTGCGGCCACTGGCCCTCGGGCAGCAGGTGGACGAACGGCTCGTCGTCGTACGCCGCGGCGTACGCCTCGCGCAGCTGCGCCGCCGACGTGCCGGGTCGGGCGGGCGCCTGGACGGTGGCGAGGATCCCGCGGGACATCGGGACCAGGAGCGGGGTGAACCCGACCCGCACCTCTCCGCCGTGCACGGCCGAGAGGTTCTGCACGATCTCGGGCGTGTGCCGGTGGGCCCCGCCCACGCCGTACGCGCTGGCGTTGCCCATCACCTCGCTGCCGAGCAGGTGGGGCTTCGCGGCCCTGCCGGCGCCGCTGGTGCCGGAGGCGGCGACGACCGTCACGTCCGGCTCGACGAGCCCGGACACCAGCGCCGGGAGGACGGCGAGGGTGGACACGGTGGGGTAGCAGCCCGGGACCGCGATGCGCCGGGCCTCCCGGAGCCGGTCGCGCTGGCCCGGGAGCTCGGGCAGCCCGTAGGGCCAGGATCCGGCGTGCTCCCCGCCGTAGAACGCCTCCCATGCCGAGGGGTCGGTGAGCCGGAAGTCCGCGCCGCAGTCGATCACGGTCGTGCCGGGGTCCAGGGCAGCCGCCAGGGGCGCGGACTGGCCGTGCGGGAGCGCGAGGAGGACGACGTCGTGCCCCCTCAGCGTGTCCGGGGACGTCGCCTCGAGGACGCGGCCGGCGAGCGGCACGAGGTGGGGCTGGAGCGCTCCGAGCCTCTCCCCCGCGTTGCTCCCGGCGGTCAGCGCGCCGATCTCGACGTGTGGGTGACCCAGCAGGAGACGCAGCACCTCGCCGCCGGCGTACCCGCTGGCGCCGGCCACGGCGGCTCGGATGCTTGCGGTCATGTGCATGACTATACACGACTCTGCATGGACGAATTCAGGGGTGCGACTGTCGGACTGCGTCCCTAGCCTGTCCCCATGCCGCTGCCCCCCGAGACGTACGTCGACCACCTGCGCCACGAGTCCGCGCTCTTCCGCACCGCCGCCCTCGCCGCCGACCCCGCAGCGCGCGTGCCGGGTTGTCCGGAGTGGGACGCGACCGACCTGCTGTGGCACCTGGCCGAGGTCCAGTGGCACTGGGCCGAGGCCGTGGAGAAGCGGCCGGCGAAGCCCGACGAGACGGCGATGCCTCCCCGTCCGGCGACCCGCGAGGACGTCCTGGCGTTCTTCGACGACTCCCAGCGTCGCCTCGTCGCGGCCCTCGAGGCGGCGCAGCCCGGCGACGAGGCGTGGAACTGGTCCTCCGACCAGACCGTCGGGTTCATCCTCCGGCGACAGGCGCACGAGGCGCTCGTCCACCGCGTCGACGCCGAGCAGACGGCAGGGGCCGTGTCACCGGTCGACCCGGTCCTCGCAGCCGACGGGGTCCACGAGGTGCTGGACGTGATGCTGGGCGGCATGCCGGACTGGGGCCACTGGGAGCCCCTCCCCCACGTGCTCCGGGTCGACTGCACCGACACCGGCGACCAGTTCTGGGTCCGGCTGGGCGTCTTCAGCGGCACCGACCCCGACAGCGGCACGACCTACGCCGACGAGGAGGACCTCCACGTCGTGGCCGCACCGGACGACGCCGAGACCCAGCCCGACGTCGTGGTGGACGGTCCGGCCGCGGCGCTGGACCTGTGGTTGTGGGACCGCGGGGACGACGCCGAGATCTCCGTCGCCGGCGACCGCGAGGTGTTCGAGCGGTTCCGGGCGATCGCCGGGACGCCCATCGACTGACCCCCCGGCGAGCGCCGGTCAGCTGCGCTGGACCGCGCCCGTCCGCTCCCCGGCCAGCGCGACGGCCGCGTCCCGGGCCGCCGCGGCCTCGCCCTCCTTGAGGGTCCGGTCGGGCGCACGGAAGCGCAGGGCGTAGGCGAGGGACTTCCTGCCCGCCCCCACCTGGTCGCCGGTGTAGACGTCGAACAGGCGGATGGACTCCAGCAGCTCCCCGGCGCCCTCGCGCAGCGCGGCCTCGACGTCGGCCGCGTCCACCGCGGCGTCGACGACCAGAGCCACGTCCTCCTTCGCGACGGGGTACGTCGAGAAGGACGGCGCGTGCCGCAGGTCGACGGCCCGCTCGACCAGCACGTCGAGGTCCACCTCGGCGGCCACGGTCCGGGCCGGCAGGCCGAAGGCCTGGCAGACCTTGGGGTGCACCTCTCCGGCGTGGCCGACGACGACCCCGTCGACGCTGAGCTCCGCGCACCGTCCTGGGTGCCAGGGCGCCACCACCGCAGCACGTGCGTCGAGCGTGAGGCCCAGCGCGTCCGCGACCGCCCGTACGCCGTCCACGGCGTCGGCCCACGAGACCCGCCGGCCCGCACCCCACCACCCGGAGCCGTCCGCGTCTCCGAGCGCCACGAGCCCGAGGTGGAGGGGCTGGGCGGGCAGCGCCTTGTCCAGGGCGTCGAACTCGGCGTCGGTCGGCCGGCGGTCCACGGGGAGGATCGCCGCGGGCGAGGAGCCGCGGGGCAGCGTGACCGTCGCCGTCTCGAAGATCGCGACGTCTCCCAGCCCGTGCCCGACGTTGCGTCCTGCCGTGCGGAGGAGGCCGGGCAGCAGGGTGGTGGTCATCGCGTCGGCCTCGGAGCTGAGCGGGTTGCTCAGCCGCAGGAGGTCGCGGCGACGGTCGTCGGGAGGAAGCCCGAGGGCGTCGAGGTCGGCGTCGCCGACGAACGGGAAGCTCACGACCTCGACGTACCCCTCACCGGCCAGCGTGCGACCGACGCGGCGACGCAGCCGCTGTGCCCGGGTGAGCCCGCGGCCCGACGGAGGAGTCGGCAGCACCGAGGGGACCCGGTCGTAGCCCACCAGCCGGATGACCTCCTCGGAGAAGTCCTGGGCGTCGGTGAGGTCCGGACGCCACGGTGGCGGGGTCACGGACAGCACTCCCGAGCCGCTCACCTCGCAGCCGACGGCGCGCAGCAGCTCGACCGACTGCTCCTCGCTGACCGCCATCCCCGAGACGCGGGCGGCGAGGTCGCCGGGCACCTCGACCGTCGGCATCGCCGGTGGCGCGCCGACGACGGTGACGCCGGGGTGCGCCTGCCCGCCGCCGTGCTCGACGAGCAGCTCCACGACGCGGTCGGCAGCGGCCTCGCAGATCGTGGGGTCGACGCCGCGCTCGTTGCGCTTCCCGGCCTCCGAGGAGATCCGGTGCCGCTTGCCCGTGCGGAACATGGACACGGCGTCCCAGTGGGCGGCCTCGACGAGGACGGACGTCGTCGTCGCGGAGATCTCGGTGGTCTCGCCCCCCATCACACCGCCGAGCCCGATGATCCCCGAGTCGTCGGTGACGACGAGGTCCGCGGGGTCGAGCTCGCGCGCGGTGCCGTCCAGCGTGGTGAGGCGCTCACCGCCCCGGGCGCGCCGTACGACGAGGGCGCCCTGCAGCTCGTCCGCGTCGTAGGCGTGGATGGGCCGGCCGGTCTCGAGCATGACGTAGTTGGTGACGTCGACCGCCAGGGAGATGGGCCGCATGCCGGCAGCGGTGATGCGCTGAGCGATCACGTCGGGCGTGGGAGCCGCGGGGTCGAACCCCGTGACCTTGCGGGCCACGAAGACGGGACAGCCCTCGCCGTCCTCGACGACGACGGGGTGGCCCTCGTCGTTGGCGAGCGGGGTGTCGCGCACCGCCGGGTCGCGGAAGCCCGTGGCACCGTCCACCGACACCAGGACCTCGCGGGCGATGCCCCGCAGGGACAGTGCGTACGCCCGGTCGGGGTTGATCTCCAGCTCGACGACCTCCTCGTCGAGGCCCAGGATCCCGCGGACGTCCTGGCCGGGCTCGCCCGCGTCGGGCGGGAGCACGATGATGCCGTCGTGGTCCTCCCCGAGCCCGAGCTCCCGGGCGGAGCAGATCATCCCGGCCGAGACGTGGCCGTAGGTCTTGCGGGCGGAGATCGCGAACCCACCCGGCAGCACGCCGCCGGGGAGCACCACCACGACGAGGTCACCGGGGGCGAAGTTGTGGGCACCGCAGACGATGCCCTGCGGCTCCCCGGTGCCGTTGGCGTCCCTGACGTCGACGGTGCACCAGTTGATCGTCTTGCCGTTCTTCTGCGGCTCGGGCTCCATCGTCAGGACGCGGCCGACGACGAGCGGGCCGGTGATCTCGGCCCCGGGGCTGTGGATGCCCTCGAGCTTGAGCCCGGTGAGGGTCAGCCGTCGGGTGAGCTCCTCGGTGGTGACGTGCGCGGGCACGTCGACGTACTCCTTGATCCAGGAGACAGGTGTCTTCATCTCAGATCTCCGTCCCGAACGCCGAGCTCCACCGCACGTCGCCCTCGAAGAGCGGGCGCAGGTCCTCCAGGTTGTGGCGGAACATGAACGACCGGTCGATGCCCATGCCGAACGCGAAGCCGCTGTGGACGTCGGGGTCCACGCCGCACGCCACCAGGACGCGCGGGTTGACCACCCCGCAGCCGCCCCACTCGATCCATCCCTCGCCGCGGCAGGTACGGCACTCGGCCACCCCGTCGCCGCCCCGGCACACGAAGCAACGCACGTCGACCTCGGCGGACGGCTCGGTGAACGGGAAGTACGACGGCCGGAAGCGCGTGTCGATCCCCTCGCCGAAGAGCTGGGAGGCGAAGTGGTCGAGGGTGCCCTTGAGGTGGGCCATGGTGATGCCCTCGTCGACGACGAGGCCCTCGACCTGGTGGAACATCGGCGAGTGCGTGGCGTCGTACTCGTCGGTCCGGAAGACCCGGCCCGGGCACACGACGTAGATCGGCGGCTTGCGGGTCAGCATGGTGCGCGCCTGGACGGGCGAGGTCTGGGTGCGGAGCACGACGTGGTGGTCGGCGGGCTCGGTCCAGAACGTGTCCTGCATCGTGCGAGCGGGGTGGTCGGGACCGAGGTTGAGCGCGTCGAAGTTGAGCCACTCGGCCTCCACGACGGGACCCTCGGCGACCTCGTAGCCCATCGCCACGAAGAGGTCGGCGATCAGCTCGGACTGCAGGGTGAGGGGGTGCCGGCTGCCGCGGCGGCGGCGCTGCGTCGGGAGCGTGACGTCGACGGTCTCCTCGACGAGCATCCGCTCCTCGTGCTCGGCCTCGAGGACGGCCTGGCGGGCGGCGATCGCCTGGTTGACGGCGCCTCGGGCCTGGCCGACCCGCTGGCCGGCCTCCTTGCGCGCCTGCGGCGGCAGGGCGCCGATCTCGCGGTTGGCGAGGGCGAGGGGCGAGCGGTCGCCGGCGTGCTCGAGGCGCACCTGCTTCAGCGCGTCGAGGTCGCTCGCGGCGGCCACGGCGGCCAGCGCCGCCTCACGCATCGCCTCGACCTCGTCGGCCTTGAGCGGGGTGACCTCGACAGGGTCGTAGTCGGTGTTGGGGCCGGACATGGCTCCCTTTCTGGCAACGGAGTCCTGCGGCGGTCGTGCTCGGGACGCGGGACATCCTAGGAGTGGTCGGACTTCTGCCCTCCCCGGACCCGTCGACCTCGCGGGGAGCCCGGCGCCTCAGCGCGGCGCGCGGTGAGCCCCCGGACGCCTGACGGGTCCGGGGCGACGAAATCGCAGCGTGGGCTCCACGCGGTCGATGCTAGCCGACCGGGCTGGGGCCGTCGGCGTCGACATCGGTGAAGCACGAGCCGTCCGGGTACGGGGAGGGATCGACGTCCAGCGCCTCGAGAGCGGCCCGTGCCTGCTCCCGACCCCAGTTCCAGGCGCGGGCGTCGTCGATCGTCTCCTCCCGCAGCGAACGGGACGGCAGCGGCTGCAGGACGCAGCGGGCGACGCTCTCGGGCAGCCGCCGCGCGATCACCGGGGCAGCGTCGCCGGAGAGGGACTGGAGGTAGTAGAGGTCGAGCTTCCCCGTCTCCTCCCAGCGGTCGATGTTGCGCTCGGCCACCCAGGCGTCGGGGTTGATCGCGGCCAGTCCGAGCAGCGCGACGGCCGCCGACACGAGCGCGACGCGTGGGAGCCAGCGGGCCAGCCCCGCGGCACCGAGGACCGCCACGGCCAGCACCACGAAGCCCAGCCAGCCCTCGAACACGTCGACGAACAGGCGCAGCGTCGTGAAGCCGTACGCCTGCTGGTAGACGTGCATCCGATGGAGCGCCGACGCGACGACGACCAGCGTCAGCAGGCACAGCAGGCCGAGCGAGCCACGCAGCCACCACCGGTCGGCAGTGCTGCGGCCGGCCCGCCGGGAGGCGGCCCACACCACGAGCAGGGTCAGCGCGGTGGCGAGGGTGAGCTGGCCGAAGCCCTGGTGGACGTAGTCGGCGTAGGTCAGGCCCGTCGTGCGCTCGAGGTAGGAGTGCCCGCCGAAGACGGCCGCGGCCTGGGCCGCGAGGAAGCCGAGGAACACGAGATCGACGACCAGGACCGGCACGAGCCACTCGAAGCGGTTGGTCAGGGGAGGCGGCCGCTGGTCGCTCCACCGCTCGACGTGCGGCGGGTTCCAGGCGAGGTACGCCGCTGCGAGCGTGAGCCCGAAGACGCCGACCGCGACGAAGGCGCGCGACACGACGCGGCCGAACGACAGGGAGGGCACCAGGCCGTCCACCCAGGAGGCGAAGAGGGCGTCGGCCGAGGCGAAGATGGCGCCGAAGACCGCCAGCGCCAGGGCCGACCACGCGAGCGTGCGGACCACGGCGGGCGTCCGGCCCCCGGTGCCGGCGACGCGCAGGCTGCGACCGAACCAGGGCAGCCCGCGCAGGGACGACAGCGGCCAGGACAGCCCGGTCAGCACGACACCCTGGACACTGCGGGCGCCGGTCACGCCGCTGAGGAACACCGCGGCGGCCAGCAGCGCCCCCAGGGCGCCGATCCACCACGCGTCGCGCAGCGTCATGGGCACGACCAGCAGGGCGGCCAGCACGGCACAGGCGAGGGTCCACCGGTCGCGGCGCCGCCGAGCCGTGACCAGTGCGGCGGCGCCGGCCGCGACGAGGACGAGCGTCCAGCTGACGCCCGGCTCGGTGAAGCTCAGCAGCACCCCACCGAGGACGCCCGCGGCAGCCGAGGCGAGCACCGTGCGGAGGCTGGCGGCGCCGTCCGGCTCCGGCCAGAAGCGCCCGAGGAGTCCGTCCTCGTCGCCGGGGGCCGGCGCGGCGGTGGCCGCGTCCTCGCGCGCGGCGGACACCTGGATGGACGCGGATGCGGGGGTGGGGGCCTGGACGGGCATCGGGCTCCTCTGGTCGGGCCTGGTCAGCGGCACCTCCAGGCGCAGCAGCGCCCCGCGTCCGGAGGGTGGGTCGACGAAGCGCAGGGTGCCGCCGTGGAGCTGGGCCACCCAGCGGGCGACGGCGAGGCCGAGGCCGGTGCCGCCGCCGGGTCCGTCGGTGCCGAACCTCTCGAAGACCCGCTCCCGGTCGCCCGGTGCGACTCCCGGCCCGGTGTCCCCGACGTCCAGCCACCACGAGGCGCCCGCGACACCGGCTCGGACGTGCACGGGCTCGCCGGTGGCGGTGTGGCGACCGGCGTTGTCGAGCGCGTTGACGAGCAGCTGACGCAGCCGCGCCGGGTCTCCGCGCACCTGGAGGCCGGCGGCCACGTCGACGACGTACGTCCCGGTGCGGCCCGCGGCGACCACCTGGTCGACGCACTGCTCCACGAGGGGCCGCAGCGCGACCGGCTCGTCCTGGAGCCGGGTGACACCCGCTTCGAGCCGGGACAGCTCGAGGAGGTCGGTGACCAGGGTGCCGAGCCGCTCGGCCTGCTCGAGCGCCTCTCGCAGGTGCTCGGCGTCGGCCGGCACCACCCCGTCGGCGAGGTTCTCGAGCAGCGCGGTCATCGCGGTGAGGGGGGTCCGGAGCTCGTGGGAGACGGTCGCGATGAGGTCGCGACGCTCCGCGTCGACCTCGGCCAGGTCCTCCGCCATCCGGTTGAACGCCGCCGCCAGCCGACCGACCTCGTCGCCGGACGTCGTGACCACCCGGCCGGAGTAGTCACCACGCGCCATGCGCTGGGCGATCTCGGTCATCTGCCGCAGCGGCTGGATCATCCCCGCGGCGAGCAGCTGGGTCACCCCGAGCGCCAGCAGCACGCTGACCGGCAGCACGAGCAGCGCGGGCACCCCCGCGGCGGAGCCGAGCAGCGAGAGCAGCACGGCGACGACGACGGACGCCGCCACGAGCAGCCCCAGCTTGGTCTTGATGCCCGTGACCCCGTCCAGCGGACGTGTCACGGGGCGGTCCCCGCGTCCAGCGCGTAGCCCACCCCGTGCACGGTGCGGATGCGCTGGGCCCCCACCTTGGCACGGAGCGCCTTGACGTGACTGTCCACGGTGCGCGTCGCCGAGCCCGACGCGGAAGGGTCCCCCCACCCCCACACCTCGGAGAGCAGACGCTCGCGCGTGAGCACGCGGTCCGGCTCGCGGACCAGGCAGAGCAGCAGGTCGAACTCCGTGGGCGTCAGGTGCACCGGCTCCCCCGCCACCTGCACCCGGCGGGCGGCGGCGTCGACGACGAGGTCACCGACCCGCATCGCCCGAGGGGCCTGCGACGCGAGCTCGGCGGCTCGCTCGACCCGCCTCAGCAGGGCGGCGACCCGGGCGACGACCTCGCGCATGCGGAAGGGCTTGGTGAGGTAGTCGTCGGCCCCGACGCCGAGCCCGACGAGCACGTCGGCCTCGTCGTCACGGGCGGTCAGCATCAGCACGGGCACCGGACGGGTCGCCTGGATGCGGCGGCACACCTCGTGGCCGTCGAAGCCGGGCAGCATGACGTCGAGGACCACGACGTCGGCCGGCTGGTCAGCCGCGAGGTCGACGGCCCCCGGCCCGTCGAACGCCTGCAGGACGTCGTACCCCTCGGCCCGGAGGCGCTGCGCGAGAGCGTCGTTGATGGTGCGGTCGTCCTCGACCACGAGGACCCGGCGCGACGTCATGCTCCGACCCTAGGAGCCGGGGCGCGCGGGACGCGGGGACGACTCGTGGAGGTTGTGTGCAGATCAGTCGGGGCGCCGGTCCTCGGTCGGCCAGTCGACACAGACCCGGGCCCCGCCGCCGGGAGCCTCCGCGATGGTGACCCGTCCGCCGTGGGCCCGGGTCAGGCCGCCCACGATGTACATGCCGAGACCGGACCCGCCGGACTCCCCCGTGGTCCAGAACTTGGTGAAGACGCGACGGTGGAGCTCGGCCGGGATCCCCTCGCCCTCGTCGTCGACGGTGATGCGCACGCCCGGGACCTCCACGTCCTGCGGGCGCAAGGTCACCGTGACCTTGCCCGATCCGTGCCGTACGGCGTTCTCGACGAGGTTGGTGAGGACCTGCGTGAACTTGTCGGGATCGGCGAACACCTCGGGCAGGTCGTCGGCGACGTCCAGCGCGATCTCGCGCGACGTGCCCGCCTCGATCGAGGCGACCACCCGCGAGGCCAGCACCGCCGCCGAGGAGCCGCGCGGATAGAGCTGCAGGCGTCCCGTGTCGATGCGGGCCACGTCGAGCAGCTCCGCGATGAGGCGGGCCAGCCGGTCGGCGTCGGCGTTGACCGTCTCGAGCATGAGCTTGCGCTGGGCGTCGCTGAGCTTGTCGTAGCGGTTGAGGAGGGCCTGCACGAAACCCTTGACCCCGGTCAACGGGGAGCGGATCTCGTGGGCGACCGTCGCGACGAGGTCGGAGCGCTCGCGGTCGAGCCGCGCCCGGCCGCGTCCGCTGCGCAGCCCGATGGCGACGCCCACCACCGGTCCGAGGGGCTCGTCCCGCACGAGCCGGGCGGTGGTGAGCACCTCCTCGCCGGACCCGTTCAGCCAGGACTGCTCGGGGATCGCCTTCACGATGGACAGGGCGTCGAACGGGCGGTTGTACTCCAACCAGGTGTGCCCGTCCTGGTCGAGGAGCCGCAGCACCTGCTCCAGCGGCAGCTCGCGGGCGGTGGCCTGGTCGACGCCCAGCAGCGCTGCGCCCTGGGCGTTGAGGATGACGACCTCGCCCTCCGACGACGCACCCAGGACCCCGTCGGGATAGAAGTCCGCGAGCGCACGCAGCGGGGTGCGGGTCCCGGCGACGCGGTGGCGCGGGGCGGACGACTCGGACACCCGGTCACCCTAGACCGAAACGGTCTAGTCCGGCTCCGCGGCCTTCGGACGCCGGAGCCCGGAGTCCCGGAGGGCCACGACGAGCTGACGAGACGTGACGGGGACCGCCCCGGCCGCCACCAGTGCGTCGTACGCCTCTGCCGGGACGTCGTAGTGGTCCCTGTCCCAGCCCCGGGCAGGGATGCCGTGACGCGCCGCGAACGCGTGCAGCTCGTCGTACGACGTGTCGCTGGCGAGGTGGGACCACAGCCGCCCCCAGCGCGGCACCGCCGGGGGGTCGATGAGGATCACGCGGGGCTCCGCTGGGCCCGGGCACTGGCATAGAGGCAGACGGCTGCGGCGGTCGAGAGGTTGAGGCTCTCCGCGCGCCCGTGGATGGGGATCGCCACCCGCTCGTCGGCCAGGGCGGCCAGCTCGGCCGGGAGGCCCCACGCCTCGTTGCCGAAGAGCCAGGCGGTCGGCCCGGACAGGTCGGCGTCGTGCAGGACGGTCTCTCCCGACCCGTCGGCGGCGAGCACCCGCAGTCCCCGGGCCTGGGCCGCCCGCACGGCCTCGGCAGGGTCCGGGGTCCGGGCGAGCGGGAGGTGGAAGAGCGAGCCCACCGTGGCGCGCACGGTCTTGGGGTTGTAGGCGTCGACCGACTGACCGGCCAGCACCACGCCGTCCGCCCCGGCGGCATCGGCGGTGCGGATCACGGTGCCGGCGTTCCCCGGGTCGCGGACGTCGGCGCAGATGACCAGCAGCCTGGCGGCGGCCCGGACGACGTGCTCGAGCGGCGCGTCGAGGTGGCGGCACACCGCGACGACCCCCGCGGGCGTCACGGCGTCCGACAGTGAGGCCAGGGCGCGGTCGTCGACGAGCGTCACCCGCTCGGCGCGCCGCAGCAGGTCGGTGTGCTGCTCCGCCGCCGCGGGCGTCGCGAAGACCTCGACCACGCAGCCCGCGACGGTGAGTGCTCCCTCGACGGCCTTGGGGCCGTCAGCGAGGAAGAGCCGCCGCTCGGTGCGGACCGAGCGGCGGCTCAACGTGCGGGCGTCCTTGACGCGAGCGTTGCTCGCGGCGAGAGGTGCGCTCACGACGTGACCACGTGGTCTCGTGACGGTCGCAGCGCGACCTCCTCGACCAGCGGTGTCCTCAGGCGGAGACCTTGGGCGCGTTGACGTCCTCGGGCAGCGCGTTCTTCGCGAGCTCGACGAGGGCGGCGAAGGCGGGGGCGTCGTTGACGGCGAGGTCGGCGAGGACCTTGCGGTCGACCTCGACACCCGCGAGGCCGAGGCCCTGGATGAAGCGGTTGTAGGTCATCCCGTTGGCGCGGGCAGCGGCGTTGATCCGCTGGATCCACAGCTTGCGGAAGTTGCCCTTGTTCTTGCGGCGGTCGTTGTAGCTGTAGACCAGGGAGTGGGTGACCTGCTCCTTGGCCTTGCGGTAGAGCCGCGAGCGCTGGCCGCGGTAGCCGCTGGCCCGCTCGAGGGTGGTACGACGCTTCTTCTGGGCGTTCACTGCGCGCTTGACGCGTGCCATGTCTTACTCCTTGCTGAGGGAAAGTCTCTGGGGTGGGGTGCAGGCGAAGGTCAGAGACCCAGCAGCTTCTTCACGCGCTTGACGTCGGCCTTCTCCAGCTCGACCATGCCCGCGTTGCGGCGGTGCTTCTTGCGGCTGCCGGTGGTCGGAGCCGACGCGAACGCAGCACCCGACTTGCGGCCGGCCTGGAGCCGCCGCACCTTTCCGGAGCCGGTCACCTTGAATCGCTTGCTGGTGCCCGAGTGGGTCTTGTTCTTCGGCATGGTGGCCTCAACTTCCTATTGCTTGGTCCAGGGGGTTGTCACGGCTTCACCGCGACGTGCTCCATCGAGTCGTGACTGCGTCACGCGTCGATGTCAGGGTCGAGGTTCTCGGAGCGACCCCGCTCCTTCTTCTTGGCGACCGGGCCGGCGGCGTGTGCTGCCTCGCGCTCCGCGTCCTCCTCGGCCTTCCGCTCGGCGCGGGCGGCCTCCTTGCTGGCCTTGACCACGTCGTGGTCGGCCTTGGCCTCGGACTTCTTCTTGTGGGGACCCAGCACCATGACCATGTTGCGCCCGTCCTGCTTGGGCGTGCTCTCCACGAAGCCCAGCTCCTGGACGTCCTCGGCGAGCTTCTGCAGGAGGCGGAAGCCGAGCTCGGGGCGGTGCTGCTCGCGCCCGCGGAACATGATCGTGATCTTCACCTTGTCGCCCGCTCCCAGGAACCGCACGACGTGACCCTTCTTGGTCTCGTAGTCGTGGGCGTCGATCTTGGGGCGGAGCTTCATCTCCTTGATGATCACGTTGGACTGGTTGCGGCGAGCCTCGCGCGCCTTCTGCGCGTTCTCGTACTTGAACTTGCCGTAGTCCATGAGCTTGCAGACCGGGGGTCGACCCTGCGGAGCGATCTCGACGAGGTCGAGGTCGGCCTCCTGCGCCAGCTTCAGGGCCTGGTCGGTCGGCACGATGCCAACGGTCTCACCGTTGGGTCCGACGAGCCGGACCTCGGGAACGCGGATCCGGTCGTTGATGCGCAGCTCGGTGCTGATGGGTCCTCCAGTGGATTGGGGTGGTGGGGCCATCTCCGCCGCCGGGTCGTGACTCCGGTGAAATGAACGATGGCTCCCGCTGGAACTCGTCCAAGCGGAAGCCAGTCACGACACGTCTCCCCCTGCGGGGATGCCTCAGGTGTCACTGGGGACCGGACCCGACGACCTGGTGGAGCAGCGGTCGATGCGGGTGGGAGTCGGGTGGTGGCCGCGCCTCCGCTTGGCTGGATCGTGGTCGTCCGTGGATCTGGTGGACTCACTCGATCGGTCAACACAGAAGTCTAGCCGATCAGGAGTCGGACGGACCAATCCAGCCGTGCCCGTCCCCCACCGCCACCAGGTGCCACCCGGCGGCGAGCCGGGTCAGGTCCTCGGCCGCCACGACGTACGGCGCCGGGCCGGCCAGGTCGACCAGCAGGGCCGCCGCGCCGGCCTCGAGGGCCGCGGTCGCCGCGGTCCGCGCCGGGACCGGGACGGGGCGCGCCGCCGGGTCCCACCGGCCCATGGTCGCGGTGCTCGTGAACGCCAGCAGGCCCGTGCGCCCGTCGGCGCTGGTCATCAGCACCGCCGCCATGTCCGCGGACTTGTCGTGGGCGAGCCCGCGCTCGTCGAGCTCGACCTCGCCGAGGACCGCGACCACGGGGACGAGGAGGCGCGCGTCCTGCAGCGCTGCCACGACGGCGCCGGAGGGGACGGCCCCGCGCCGGTGGTCGGCCAGGGCGCTCGCCAGCACCGGGTCGGCCTCGCCGCGGTCGTCGGGGAACCCCGGGTCGGGGATCGTCCGTCGCTCGTCGTGCGCCACGGCCCCATCATCCCCCAGCCTCCGCGCGGCTCGGCACGGGCCGCGTCATGCCGCCGCCCTGTGGGATCGTGGGCCCGTGGACGAGGCAACCTGGGCGGCGCTCGCCGCCGCTCTGACCGTGGCGGGACTGATCTGGACGTGGGTGGCGTTCCGTCGCCGGGGCGCGGCCAACGGCCTGCGGGCACTGGGTTTCGCCGTGCTGCCCGCTGCGGCGTGGCTCACGGGCACGCTGGAGATGGTCACCGAGATCGCGGGATCCGTCACCGACTGGGCCACCGGCCTCGTCCTGGACCCCCGCACCTGGACCGGGATCGGGCTGGCCGGACTCGCGGTCGTGCTCTGGGTGGTCAGCGGAGTCCTGCGGGACCGGGCGCTCGCCCGCGGCAGTCGCACCGGTGACGGATCGGCCCCGACGAGGACCCGCCGCGCGGGTCGCGGCGCGGAGCTCCCCCCGGCAGGGGCGGCGTCCTCGGCGCCCGTCGTGGACGACGACATGGCCGACATCGAGGCGATGCTGAGGAAGCGCGGGATCTCGTGACCGACGCGCTCGTCGAGCGCAACCGCCTGGCCTCGCGCCTCGGCGCGGCCGTGGCTGCGCTCCCCGAGGCGCCTGCGACCCCGGTCGCGGTGGTCGACCTCGACGCGTTCGACGCCAACGCCGGCGACCTGGTCCGCCGGGCCGGGGGCAAGCCCGTCCGGGTCGCCTCCAAGTCCCTGCGCGTCCCCGCCCTGCTGGGGCGCGCGCTCGCGACGAAGGGGTTCGCGGGAGTCCTCGCCTACACCGTCGCCGAGGCGCTCTGGCTCCACGAGCAGGGGATCAGCGACGACATCCTCGTGGCCTACCCCAGTGTCGACACGACCGCCCTGGCCCGGCTCACGGCGTCCGCCGACGCGGCGTCCGCGATCACGCTGGTGGTGGACGACGTGGCCCACCTCGACGTCGTCGACGCGGCCCGGGCGTCCGCCGTACCCGTCCGCGTGGCGCTCGACGTCGACGCCGGCCTGCGGGTGGCGGGCCAGCACGTGGGCCCCAAGCGCTCGCCGCTGCACGAGGTCGACGACGTCCTGCGCCTCGCCCGGACGGTCGAGGGCCGCGACGGCTTCCGGCTGGTCGGGGTGATGACCTACGAGGGGCAGGTGGCGGGGGTCCCGGACGACGTGCCGGGGCAGCGCGCCCGCTCCCTCGTCGTACGACGCCTGAAGCGCGCCTCGATGACCCAGCTGCAGGCACGACGCCGGGCGATCGCCGACGCCCTCGCCGACGTCGTGGAGCTGGAGCTGTGGAACGCCGGCGGGTCGGGGTCGGTGGAGGAGACCGTGGCGGACCCGGTCGTCACCGAGGTCGCCGCGGGATCCGGGCTGCTCGTCCCGGGGCTCTTCGACCACTTCCTGTCCTTCCGGCCGCAGCCGGCCGCCTTCTTCGGTCTCCGGGTCACCCGCAGGCCGTCGCGGGACGTGGTGACGGTGCACGGCGGCGGGCTGGTGGCCAGTGGCCCTCCCGGCCCGGACCGATGGCCCGTCCCGTGGGCTCCCCCGGGCCTGCGCCTGACCGCGCTCGAAGGGGCGGGCGAGGTCCAGACCCCGCTCACCGGTGACCGCGCCCGCACCCTGGAGGTGGGCGACCTCGTGTGGTTCCGGCACGCGAAGTCCGGCGAGCTCTTCGAGCACGTGCGGGAGGTCCACCTCGTCCGCGGTGACGCGGTCACCGAGGTCGTGCCGAGCTACCGCGGGTGCGGCCTTGCCTTCTGACCCGGAGGAGGTGGCGCGCCGGGTGCTGGCCCTGGTCGGGGACCGCTCCCCCACCCTCGGCAGCGGGAGGCTGGTCTGCCTCGACGGCCCGGCGGGGTCCGGCAAGACGACCCTCTCCGCGGCACTGGCCCGTCAGGCGCCCGGCAGCGTCGTCGTCCACACCGACGATCTGCTCCAGGGGTGGGGCGGCCTCTCCGGCCTGACGGAGTCGGTGGAGGGGCTGCTGCGTCCGCTCGCCGAGGGCCGCCCGGGGTCGTGGCGGCGCTGGGACTGGCACGCCGACGCATGGGCGGAGACGCACGAGGTCGCCCCCGGACCGCTCCTGGTGCTGGAGGGCACCGGTTCCTGGGCACCTGCGATCGGCGGCCTCGTCACCGCGCTGGTCTGGGTGGAGGCACCGTCGGCCCAGCGCCTGGAGCGCGGTCTCGCGCGGGACGGCGAGGCCATGCGGGACCACTGGGAGCGCTGGCGCGTCGAGGAGGACGCCCTGCACGCACGCCGGGGCACCAGGGGCCGCGCCGACGTCCTGGTCGACACCTCGGCCTGACGCCGTACGCGTCCCTGCCGGTCAGCCGTCGACGAGGGCCCGCAGCTCGCGGACGCCCTGGCTCGCCCGCCGGCCGTCGGACGACTGGAGGGCCATCACCGCGAGCGTCGTCCCGTCGGACAGGTCGAGGGTCGCCCACGGTGCTCCGCTCGTGAAGTGCACCGCGAGCACCTGCTCCCAGGCGAGCTCGCGCCGGCGCAGGCCGTTGACGACGACCAGGCCCTCGGACCTGGCGGTGACCCGGGAGCGACCCAGCGCCCACCCGACCAGCGCGAAGCACAGCCCGAACAGCACCAGCGTCGCCCGCTGGAGGAACGTGAAGCGCTCGCGCACGGACGGGTCGAACCCGAACCACGCCGCGGCGCACACGACGAGGAGCATCGAGCCGAAGAAGACGACCGCGAGCCTGACGCCGAGCGGACGCCAGGTGCGCGGCAGCGACGACCGTCCAGCCGGCGCGCCGCCCGGGTCAGAGGCGGCAGGCATGGATGTCGGTCAGCAGGATGGCACGCGCACCGAGCGACCAGAGCTCGTCCATCAGCCGCTGGGACCCCGCCCGCGGCACCATCACCCGCACGGCGACCCAGCCCGCCTTGCCCAGCGGCGAGATCGTCGGGCCCTCCAGGCCGGGTGCGAGAGCGGTCGCGCCGGCGAGGTTGGACTCCTCGATGTCGTAGTCCATCATCACGTAGCTCCGTGCGACGAGGACCCCCTCGATGCGACGCCGGAACACCTCGAACCCCTCGGGCGCCTCGCCGCCGCGGGTGATGAGCACCGCCTCGGAGTCGAGGATCACCTCGCCGAACACGGCGAGCCCGGCCGCTCGCAGGGTGGACCCGGTCTCGACGACGTCGGCGATGACGTCGGCGACCCCGAGCTGGATGCTCGTCTCGACGGCTCCGTCGAGCCGCGTCACGGTCGCGTCGATCCCGTGGCGGAAGAGGAAGTCCTCGACCACCCCGACGTACGACGTCGCGATCCGCAGCCCGGCCAGCTCCTCGAGCGAGGAGTAGCGCCCGGCCGGACCGGCGAAGTGGAAGCGGGACCGGCCGAAGCCCAGGCTCATGACCTCCTCGGCCTTGGCCCCGGAGTCGAGCAGCAGGTCGCGACCGGTCACGCCGACGTCGAGCGTGCCCTCGCCGACGTAGAGGGCGATGTCGCGGGGGCGCAGGTAGAAGAACTCGGCGTCGTTGTCGGCGTCGACGAGCGCGAGCTCCTTGGTGTCGCGGCGCTGGCGGTAGCCCGCCTCGCGGAGGATCTCGGAGGCGGCCTCGGACAGCGAGCCCTTGTTGGGCAGGGCGATGCGGATCGTCATGGGTTCCTCGGGTCGGTCAGAGGTGGGCGTAGACGTCGTCGAGGGTCAGGCCGCTGGCCAGCATGAGCACCTGGGCGTGGTAGAGCAGCTGGCTGATCTCCAGCGCGGTCGCGTCCTTGCCCTCGTGCTCCGCGGCCATCCAGGACTCGGCGGCCTCCTCCAGCAGCTTCTTGCCGATCGCATGGACGCCCGCGTCCAGCTGCCGGACCGTGCCCGAGCCCTCGGGCCTCTCGGTGGCCTTGGCGGACAGCTCCGCCCACAGCTCCTCGAACGTCTTCACGGTGGACCAGCCTAGGCCTCCACGGCTGAGCGCCCTCGACCGCGTCCACGGCCGAGTGCTCAGACCAGCGAGCGCAGCACCCGCGCGGTCTGCAGCGCGGCGGAGGTGGCCTCCCACCCCTTGTCCTCGCTCGAGCCCTCGAGGCCGGCCCGGTCCAGTGCCTGCTGGTCGGTGTCGCAGGTCAGGACGCCGAAGCCGACCGGGGTGCCGTGGTCGAGCGCGACCCGGGTGAGCCCGTCCGTGGCTGCCGAGCAGACGTACTCGAAGTGGGGGGTGCCGCCCCGTACGACGACACCCAGCGCGACCACGGCGTCGTGGCCGGGAGCCAGGGCCGCGGCGACCACCGGCAGCTCGAACGTCCCCGGCACCCGGACCACCCGGGCGTCGGTGACGCCGTGGGCGTCCAGCGCCCGCTGGGCACCGGCCAGGAGGCCGTCCATCACCTCGGTGTGCCAGCTCGCCGCGACGACGGCGACGCGGTAGCCCGCGGCGTCGAACGTCTCCTCGGCGGGGGCTCCGGCCTTACTCATGGGTCCTCACTGGTGCAGCTCCTCGGTGGTGGTGACGGGGTCGGGGTCGCTCAGGTCCGGCAGGTCGTGACCCATCCGGAGCCGCTTGGTCTCGAGGTAGGCCCGGTTGGCGTCGTGGGGGTGCATCGCGATGGGCAGCCGCTCCGCGACGTGGATCCCGAAGTCCTCGAGGCTGGCGGTCTTGTCGGGGTTGTTCGTGAGCAGCCGGACGCTCGCGACGCCGAGGTCGCGCAGCACCTGGGTGGCGGTGCCGTAGTGGCGGGCGTCGGCGGGCAGTCCGAGGTCGAGGTTGGCGTCGACCGTGTCGCGGCCGCCGTCCTGCAGCTGGTAGGCCTGGAGCTTGGCGACGAGCCCGATCCCGCGCCCCTCGTGGCCGCGGAGGTAGACGACCACCCCGCGCCCCTCGGCGACGATGCGCGCCATCGCCTCCTGCAGCTGGGGGCCGCAGTCGCAGCGGTGGCTGCCGAAGATGTCGCCGGTGAGGCACTCGGAGTGCACGCGGGTCAGGACCGGCTCGTCCCCGGAGATGTCGCCGTGGACCAGCGCGACGTGCTCGCTGTCGTCGATCGTGATGCGGTAGCCGTACGCCGTGAAGTCGCCGTGGGCGGTCGGCAGCCGGGTCTCGGCGACCCGCTCGACGTGCCGCTCGTGGCGGCGCCGGTAGCGCACCAGGTCCTCGATCGAGATCATCGCCAGCCCGTGCTCGTCGGCGAACTCCCGCAGCTCGGGGCCGCGCTTCATCGTGCCGTCGTCGTTGACGACCTCGACCAGGACGCCGACCGGGGTGAGGCCGGCGAGTCGGGCGAGGTCGACCGCGGCCTCGGTGTGCCCCCGGCGGACCAGCACCCCGCCCTCGCGGTAGCGGAGGGGGAACACGTGTCCCGGACGGGTGAGGTCCCACGGCTCGGTCGCCGAGTCGGCGAGACGCCGGGCGGTGTGGGCACGGTCGGCCGCGCTGATCCCGGTCGAGACGCCGTCGCGCGCGTCGACGGAGATGGTGTACGCCGTGCGCAGCCGGTCCTTGTTGTGCGGGGTCATCAGCGGGATCTCGAGCCGCTCGAGCATGTCCCCGGGCATCGGCACGCAGATGACGCCGCTGGAGTGCCGGATGGTGAACGCCATCAGCTCGGGCGTCGCCCTCGAGGCGGCGAAGATGATGTCGCCCTCGTTCTCGCGGTCCTCGTCGTCGACGACGATCACCGCCTTGCCGGCGGCGATGTCGGCGACGGCCTGCTCGACGGTGTCGAGGCGCACGCTCATGCGCCGACCGTCTCGACGGCCGGGTCGGCCGCGGACGCGCTGGTCGACGAGCTCGCCCGGGCCCAGACGACGAAGCCGACCACGACGAAGACGGCGTACACGAGGTACATGGCGGCGGTCGGGTAGTAGCCCGCGTTGATGAGCGTGGTGACCCCGACGACGTCGACGAGCATCCACACGATCCAGAACTCCACCCAGCCGCGGGCCATGCCGTACGTCGCCAGCATCGACCCGGCGAGGATCCACGCCTCCGTGGGCGGTCCCCAGGACCCGATCTGCAGCAGCAGGGCGTAGGCGACGGCGTAGCCGACCACACCGAGGACGAGCAGCTGGAGGCGCTCGAACCAGGTGGCCCACCGGACGGCGATCGCGCCGCCGTCCGTCGCTCCCCCGGCGCGCCGGGCCTCGCTCCAGCGCCACCAGCCGTAGAGCGCCATGGCGGCGAAGAACACCTGACGGCCCGCCTGTCCCCAGAGCGGCTCGGCCACCGCGCCCGAGAGCTCACCGGACGCGAAGACGATGAAGAGCAGGACGTTGCCGACGAGGCCGACCGGCCACGCCCAGACCACCCGGCGCATGCCGAGGACGGCGCTGGCGAGGCCGAAGAGGTTGCCGATGACCTCGGGGGCCCTCAGGGAGCCCCCCGGGACATCGATGGTGCCGTGGATCAGCCACTCGAGCAGGGTCATGCGGGGTCCTCCTGGGGAGCGGCCGTCCGGCCGGCCTGGTCGGGTGAGAGGGGTGCGAAGCGGTCGGCGAGGCCGGCGGCGAGGAGCTTCTCGACGTGCTTGGCGATGACGTCGGCCTCGAGGTTGACCCGGTCGCCGGGGTGGCGGGTCCCGAGGGTCGTGCGGGTGAGGGTCTCGGGGATGAGGCTCACGGTGAAGGACTCGGGGCCGGCCTCCACGACGGTGAGGCTCACCCCGTCGACGGTGATGGAGCCCTTGTCGACGAGGTAGCGGGCCAGGTCGCCGGGGAGGCTGATCTCCACGACCTCCCAGTGCTCGCTGGGCCGCCGCGAGAGCACCTGACCGACGCCGTCGACGTGGCCCTGGACGATGTGCCCGCCCAGCCTGCGGTCGAGGGTCACCGCACGCTCCAGGTTGACCCGGTCCCCCGGCTGCACGCCGGCCAGCGAGGTCTTGTCCAGGGTCTCCTGCATGACGTCGGCCGTCCACGTGCCCTCGCCCATCTCGGCGACGGTGAGGCAGCACCCGTTGACGGAGATCGAGTCGCCGAGCGCCGTCCCGTCCAGGACGGTCTCCGCAGCGACGGTGAGGCGGATCGCGTCGCCCTGGTCGGTGACCGCAGCGACGGTGCCGAGCTCCTCGACGATTCCGGTGAACATCACTTCCTCCTCATGGTGAGCCGCACGTTGGTGTCCTCGCCGTCGTGCCCGGTGAGGACGCGGACGTCGCTCACGTGCAGGTGGAGCGCGTCGGCGATGGTGGTGATGCCGAGGTCCGCGACGGCGCTCCGTCCGGCTCCGAGCAGCATGGGAGCGACGTAGCAGACGACCTCGTCGACCAGCCCTGCCCGCAGGAAGGCCTGCGCCAGCGTCGGCCCGCCCTCGAGGAAGACGTGCTGGCGCCCCAGCGAGTGCAGCGTCGCGAGCGCGTCCTCGGGGTCCCGGGTGCGCAGGTGGACCGTCTCCGCGGCGTCGTCGAGGACCCGACGGTCGGCGGGGAGCTCACGCAGCCCCATCACGGCGCGCAGCGGCTGGACCGGGAGCTCCCCGTCGGCCTCGTCGCGCACCGTCAGCCGGGGGTCGTCGACCAGCACCGTGCTCGTGCCGACGAGCATCGTGTCGCACGCGGCGCGCAGCCGGTGGGTGTCGACCCGGGCGGCCCGGCTGGACACCCAGCGACTGGTGCCGTCGGCCGCGGCGCTGCGGCCGTCGAGGGTGGTGGCGAACTTCCAGGTCACGAAGGGCCGGCGGCTGGCGACGGAGAACGTCCACGCACGGTTGAGCGCCTGGGCCTCGTCGGCCATCAGCCCGCCCTCGACCTCGACCCCCGCGGCGCGGAGCCGGCCCGCGCCGCCGGCGGCGAGCGGGTTGGCGTCCGGCTGGGCGTAGACCACGCGCCGTACGCCGGCCGCGACGAGCGCCTCGCTGCACGGCCCCGTCCGGCCGGTGTGGTTGCACGGCTCGAGCGTGACCACGGCCGTGGCCCCCTGAGCGGCCGCCCCGGCCTCGGCGAGCGCCGCGGCCTCGGCGTGCGGGGTGCCCGCTCCGCGGTGGAAGCCCTCGGCGATCGGCAGGCCGGCGGGGTCGAGGAGCACGCAGCCCACGCGCGGGTTGGGGCCGAGCGGGACGCCGTCGGTCGCAGCGATCTCGAGGGCGCGGCGCATGGCGCTGCGCTCCGCCTCGGTGATCGCCTGCCTGGTCATCGTGTCCGCCTCCGGTCCGGTCGCGGACTCGTGGGGGCGACACGGCTCGGGCGCAGGTCGTCGTGCGTCCGGACCGCTGCGTGCGCTTCTCATCCGGACTTTGACCGTCGGTCCAGGAGTTCCACCTGGTCAACCGGCCACTGGCTGTGGCCGGGTCGCGGACTCCCGAGCGAGGCCACGAGGCCTCGGATCGGTCACCGCCGGTGCGGAGTTCCACCGCCCCCAGAGCACGCGAGCTCATCTGTTGGGCGCAACCTTCCCACACCGCCGTCCATTCCCGCCCCCGCGTCCGTGCGTGACGTCCGTCTCGCGGCGCGGCGGGCGGGGTCGGGCGGCGGCCCGGGTCAGGCGAGGCCGCGCTCCTCCAGCCACAGGCGGGCGCGGCGGTCCGAGGCCTGGGTGAGCCAGGCCTCCTGGACGATCTCCACCAGCTCGTCGCGGTCCAGCTCGCCGGTCCGGGAGGCCCTCAGCAGCACCGACGCGTGGCCGTCGAAGTGCGGCACGGTGAAGAACGGCAGCCGCTCGTCCTGCAGCAGCGCCTGCTTGTCGCCCTCGGACGCCACCCAGATCACCACCACGTCGTCGTACCGCTCCCCCGTTGCCGGGTCGACGACGTCGGGCCGCGGGGTGCGGAAGAAGACGAACGGCTTGGTGCCGACGCGGTAGACGGGGTGGCGCGTGCCGGGTCGCTCGACGGCGACGTGCGGCATGGCGAGGGCGGTGTCGTGGATGTCGGCCACGGTCGCCGGACGCCTGCTCACGGACGTCACCAGCCCGTCGTGCCGGGGGCGCCCTTGAACGGTCCGGTCACCCGTGAGGTGATCCAGCCGCCGTAGAAGTCGCCGGGCTGTGCCTCGACGACCTCGCCGTCGACGGTGCACCGGTCCAGCCGGCCGGGGTAGACCGCGACGTGGTCGCGGATCACCTCGAAGCCGGGCGACGGGTCGGCGTACGTCCATGCGACTGCCGGCACGACGGTGTCGTCGACGACGAGGTCGAGGTAGGTCGCTCGTCCCTTCCACTCGCACCACGTGGTCCGCTCGACCGGGCGCAGCACACCGTCGGCGAACGCCTCGCGAGGGAGGTAGTAGGTCGGCGGGTGGCTGGTCTCCAGGACCCTGACCGACGACGTCGTCTCGGCGACGACGGAGCCCGCATGGACCAGCACGACGTGCTCGTCGCTGGGCTCAGCCCGGGGCGGGCGCGGGTAGTCCCACACCGACTCGGGTCGCCGCTCCGTCACGTCGACGCCCCCTCGGCGCGGACGCGCAGCTCACGCACCATCGCGTCCGGGTCGTCGGCCGAGTAGACGGCCGAGCCCGCCACGAAGACGTCGGCGCCCGCCTCGGCGCAGCGCTCGATGGTCTCCAGGGACACCCCGCCGTCGACCTGGATCCAGGTCTCCACGCCGTGCCGGCGCACCATCTCGCGGGCGGCCCGGATCTTCGGCAGGCAGAGGTCGAGGAACTTCTGGCCTCCGAAGCCCGGCTCGACGGTCATGATCAGCAGCATGTCCAGCTCGGGCAGCAGGGCCTCGTAGGGCTCGACCGGGGTCGCCGGCTTGAGCGCCATCGAGGCCCGCGCGCCCTTCGCGCGGATCTCGCGGGCCAGGCGGACCGGCGCCCTGGTGGCCTCCACGTGGAAGGTCACGCTGCCGGCGCCGGCCTCGACGTACGCCGGTGCGTTGCTGTCGCAGTCCTCGATCATCAGGTGTGCGTCGAGCGGCAGCTCGGTCGCCCGGCTCAGCGCCTCGACCATCGAGGGCCCGAAGGTCAGGTTGGGCACGAAGTGGTTGTCCATGACGTCGACATGGACCCAGTCGGCGCTGCCGATCCGCGCCACCTCCTCGCCGAGGCGGGCGAAGTCGGTGTCGAGGATGCTCGGGGTGATCTGGACGTGTCCCATGGTGGCCCGATCCTAGGGCGGCGGGGCAGGGTGGTCGCATGAGCCAGCGCATCGACGTCCCCGTCCCCGGCGACCGCACCGTCGAGGTGCTCCTCGGTGGGGACCACAGGGGACCGACCCTGCTCCTGCACGGCGGCTCGCCGTCCGCCGTCGCCGAGTGGCCGGCGCTCGACGAGACGGTGCGTGCTGCCGGGCTGCGCCTGGTGACCTACTCCCGCCCGGGATACGGCGGCTCCGCACCGCGGCCGCGGCCCGGGACCTACGCCGACGACGTGAGCGAGTCCGTCGCCGTGCTCGACCATCTCGGGGTCGACGAGTTCCTCACGGCCGGGTGGTCCGGCGGCGGTCCGCGGGCGTTGGCGTGCGCCGCGCTCCTGCCCGAGCGGTGTCGGGCGGCGGTCACCATCGCCGGCGTGGCGCCGTACCACGCGGACGGGCTGGACTGGTTCCACGGCATGGCAGAGGAGAACCGTCGGGAGTACCGGGCCGCCGAGGCGGGCGCCGAGGCCTACGAGGCCTTCCTGCAGGAGGGCTTCCTCGACGTCATGCACGCCTCACCCGACGAGCTGGCCGACGCGCTCGGCGGCCTGGTGACCGCCGTGGACCGGGCCGCGCTGGACGCGTCGTACTGCGACTGGCTGAGCCGCACCTTCCACCACGCCGCGGCGCAGGGCGTCGTCGGCGTGCGCGACGACGGCCTGGCCGCCGTGGCGCCCTGGGGCTTCGAGCTCAGCGACATCGGGGTGCCGGTGGCGGTCTGGCAGGGTCGCGAGGACGCGATGGTGCCCTACGAGCACGGGGTCTGGCTCGCCCGGCACGTGCCGGGCGCCGAGGCGCACCTCCTCGACGACGAGGGGCACCTCTCCCTCGTCTCGGGGCTGGACCGCATCCTCGTCGACCTCAGACGACTCGGCGGCCTCGACGCCGTGACCGGCTGAGGCGGGAGGTCACCGATCAGGCACCGCCGGCGGGCAGGGCCTCCAGCAGGACGTCCGGGTGGTCGCGGGCCACGACCTTGGCGCGCCACTGGTCCACGAACAGCACCATCGGGGTGCCGTCGCTGCGCTCGAGCACCTCGACGCCGCGGATGCCGGCGAGCGCCGCGGCACCGGCCGCGTCGGTACGACGCGCGACCTGGTAGTCGAGGCGGGTGAAGCGGATGGGTGCATTGAACTCGTTGGTCATCCGGTCCTCGACCACCTCGAACTGCATCGGGCCCACCGCCGCGAGGACCGGGCTCTGGTCACCCCTGAGATCGGACCGCAGCACCTGGACGACGCCCTCCTGGTCGAGCTGCTCGATGCCGCGGCGGAACTGCTTGTAGCGGCCGACGTCGCCGGCCGAGGCCGCGACGAAGTGCTCCGGCGCGAAGCTGGGCACGGGCGGGTACTCGATGGGGTCCCCGACGTAGACCGTGTCCCCGACGCGCAGTGACTGGGCGTTGACGAAGCCGATGATGTCACCTGGCTCGGCGGTCTCGACCGAGGTCGTCTCCCGGCCGAAGACGGCCTGGGCGAACTTCGTCGCGAAGGGTCGCCCCGTCGTGGCGTGCGTGACGACCATGCCGCGGTCGAACGTTCCCGAGACGACCCGGGCGTAGGCGAGGCGGTCCCGGTGGGCGTTGTTCATGCCGGACTGGACCTTGAACACGAACGCGCTGAAGTCGTCGTCGACGTCACGGACGGTGCCGTCGACGCCGAGCGTGGCGCCGGGGTCGGGGGCGAGGTCGAGCAGGAGGTCGAGCAGCTGGGCCACGCCGAAGTTCTGCAGCGCGGAGGCGAACATCACGGGGGTGGTCTCTCCCGCCAGGAAGCGCGCCTGGTCGTGGTCCGCCTCGTCGAGGCCGAGCAGCTCGTGCTCCTCGACGGCCGCCGCCCACAGGTGTGCGTCGACCTCCTCGACCTCGTCCGGTCCCAACCGCCGCTCGGGGGCCCGGGTGGCGCCACCGGCCGTGCGGGTGTACTTCACGAACTCGCCCGTACGGCGGTCGAGGACGCCGCGGAAGTCCCCGGCCTCCCCCACGGGCCAGGTCAGCGGCGTGGGGCGGAGCTTGATCTTGTCCTGGATGAGGTCCATCAGCTCGAGCGCGGACAGACCGGGACGGTCCCACTTGTTGATCACGGTGATGACCGGGATGCCGCGGAGCGCGCAGACCTTGAAGAGCTTGAGGGTCTGCGGCTCGAGCCCCTTGCCGGCGTCGACCAGCATCACGGCCGAGTCCACCGCGGACAGCACGCGGTAGGTGTCCTCGGAGAAGTCGCTGTGCCCAGGGGTGTCGACCAGGTTGATCACGTGGTCGCGGTAGACGAACTGCAGCGCGGCCGAGGTGATCGAGATCCCGCGCGCCTTCTCCATGGCCATCCAGTCCGACACCGTGGCGCGCCGGTCACCCTTGCCGTGGACGGCTCCGGCCTCGTTGATCACCCGGGCGTGCAGCGCGAGGGCCTCGGTCAGGGTGGACTTGCCGGCATCGGGGTGGCTGATGACGGCGAAGGTCCGTCGTGGGCGGGTGTCACGCACGCCCCAGAACCTAACGCGCCTCACGCCCACCGGCCGCTTCGTCGCGGACAGCGTCCGCCGCAGCGTGCGGGCTCAGCCCTCCGCGTCGGGCTCCTCGGGCAGGTCGCCCGCCGCCTCGTCGCGGTCGGCCCACTCCAGCAGCGGGGCGATGTCGAAGGGGTGCTGGTCGATGTCGGCGTGCAGGTCTCCGATCGCGGCGTAGCGCGCCGGGACGGTGAAGATCGTGAAGTCCCGCGGCTCGACGTCGTCGACCTCCTCCCAGCGCACCGGCGTCGAGACGCGCGCGTCGGGCAGGCCTCGGACGGAGTAGGCGGCGGCGATGGTGTGGTCGCGGGTGTTCTGGTTGTAGTCGACGAAGAGGTGGTGGGGGTCCCGGTTCTTGGTCCACCACTCCGTCGTGACGTCGTCCGGCGCCCGGCGCTCGATCTCGCGGGCGAAGGCGCGCGCGGCACGTCGTACGTCGGGGAACCCGTGCTCGGGCGGGATCCGGACGTAGACGTGGAGACCCCTGCTGCCGCTGGTCTTGGGGTGGCCGACGGCGCCGAGCTCGTCGAGGACCTCCCGCACGACGTGGGTGACCCGACGGACCTGCGCCCAGTCGGACAGCGGTCCGGGATCGAGGTCGATGCGCCACTCGTCGGGCTTCTCGGTGTCGGCGCGTCGGCTGTTCCACGGGTGGAACTCCACCGTCGACATCTGCACGGCCCACGCCACGCTCGCGAGCTCGGTGACGCACAGCTCGTCGGCCGTCCGGTTCCACCGCGGGAAGTGCAGGCGGACGGTCTCCAGCCACGGGGGCGCGCCGGCGGGGACGCGCTTCTGGTGCACCTTCTCGCCGGCCAGCCCCTTCGGGAACCGGTGGAGCATGCACGGACGCTCGAACAGCGCGTTGACGATGCCGTCGCCGACGGACAGGTAGTACTCGACGAGGTCGAGCTTCGTCGCGCCGGACTCGGGGAAGTAGACCCGGTCGGGGTTGGTCACCTTGACGACGCGGTCCTCGACCTCGATCTCGACGAACGGGGACGCCATGGCCCGACCCTACGTGCGGTCCGCGCCGTTCTCCTGCTGCCGGCCGCCCGTGTCGGACGCCCCGTCCGGCCCGTCCTTGGGCTCGGCCTCCTGTGGTGCCTCGGGCTCGTCCTTCGGTGGGGCCTTGGGCTCGTCCTTCGGGCGAGCCGTGGGCTCGTCCTCGGGCTGCGCCTTCGGTTGGGCCTTGGGCTGGTCCTTCGGTTGGGCCTTGGGCTGGGCCTTCGGTTGAGCCGTGGGCTCGTCCTTCGGCGCGGCCTCGATCGCTCCCACCACGACGACGTCCGACCAGCCCTCGTCGGCGTGCTGGCTCTCCGGCCGGTGCCAGCGGTACTCCGCCGTCTCCCGGACGGTGACCTCGACGCGGGTGATGCCGTCGGGGTCGACGAGCTCACGGGCGCCCACGGGGCGCCACGCGCCGCCGGGGCTCCGGCTCTCCAGCACGAGCGGGTCGCCGGTGGCGCGGCCGGTCGCGTCGCTCACCCGCCCGGTGATGGTCACGGTCGCGCCGGCCGGCACCTCGCCCGCAGCCGCCGCGATCGTGGTGTCGAGCGCGACGCCCTCGAAGTCCCACGTCGTGGCTCCCGAGCGGACGCTGTCGATGTTGACGGCGTTGCCGTCGCAGCCGAAGCCCGTGACGACGTAGCCCTCCCCGTCACCGTGCTGCGCTGCGAACTCCCCGGGCGTGGCGCGACCGCCGTCGGTGACCGGCTGCCGGGTGGCGAGGTCGACGAGGGTCCAGGTGTAGTCGAGCCTCGCGGCAGCGACCTCGTGCCACCCGCCCGCCGGGACCACGGTCTCCGCCCGACCGCTCCACGCCGTGCCCGGCAGGGTGTCGGGGGTGATCGTCCAGATGTACGACGCCCCGGTGCTGCCGGTCGCGGAGGTCGCGGCCACGGAGGCGTCGACCCCGGCCAGCGAGCCGAACGGGGTGTAGGGGCCGGAGGCCGTCCCGGTCCCCTGGGGGATCAGGCCGAGCGAGCGGCGTCCCCTGGGGGCGGCCGCCGGGCCGAGGTTCAGGCGTGTCTGCGGGGCGGCCGTGGGCGCGAAGAAGGTGTCGCACCCGACGTAGGTGACGAACATGGCGGAGCCGCCCGGGCCAGGGCCGGTCAGGGTGTGGACCTCGTCAGCCTGCGCCGGCGCGGCGAGGGTGCTCGCCCCGGTGACGGCCAGCACTGCCAGCCCGATGCGGAATCGCACGTACGTCCCTCTGCTCCCCAAGATCCGCAGGGACCCCTCCGGCCCCGCGTGGATCCATCATGGCCCACGGCTGGTGAGGAGGGAACCGCCCGGAGGGGTTGATCAGAGACGGCGCAGCGTCGCGGCGTACATCGCGTCCGTCCCGTCGACGTGGGGCCAGAGCTGGAACGACTCCTCGACCCTGGTGTCCTCGCGGCGGGAGACGACCCCCTGGACGACGCCGGAGGTCTCGGCGACCACGGGCGAGCAGGTGGCGTAGACCACCACGCCGCCCGGCCGCACCGAGTCGAGGGCGACGTCGAGGAGCACCTCCTGGAGCGGCACCAGGACGGCGAGGTCGTCGCGGGTCCGGCGCCACCGCGCCTCGGGGCGGCGGCGCAGCGCGCCCAGCCCGGTGCACGGCGCGTCGACCAGCGCCCGGTCGAAGGTCTCGGGGAGCCAGGCGGGCCGGGCGCCGTCCCCGGCGAGCACGCTCACGGCGCCCGGCGGCACGGCCGCCACGGCCCGTGCCACCAGGGCAGCGCGGTGCGGCAGACGCTCGTGCGCCGTCACGTGTGCTCCGCGCCGGGCGGCCAGCGCCGCCAGCAGGGCGGCCTTGCCGCCGGGGCCTGCGCAGAGGTCCAGCCAGCGCTCGTCGCGGCCGGCCACCTCGGCGTCCGCCAGGGCCAGCGCGACCAGCTGGGAGCCCTCGTCCTGCACGCCGGCGCGGCCCTCCGCCACGGCCCGGAGCGCCCCGGGATCCCCGCCGGCGAGCTCGGCGGCGTACGGCGACCGACCGGTCGGCTCGGCACCCGCCGCCGCGAGCTCCTCCACCGTGGCCAGGCCGGGCCGGGCGACGAGCATCACCCGCGGCGGGGTGTTGTTCGCGGTCAGCAGGTCGTCCAGCCCGCTCGGGTCGGGCAACGCCTCCGCGAGCAGCTCGACCATCCATCGGGGGTGCGACCGCGCCACGGCGAGGTGGCCGACCTCGTCCTCCCCGCGGTCAGGGGCGACCCGGCGAGCCCACTCCTCGACCGTCCGGGAGGCGACCTTCCGGAGCACGGCGTTGACCAGGCCGGTGGGGCCGGTGCCGACGTTCGCGCGGGCGAGGTCGACGCTGCTCGAGATCGCCGCGTGGTCGGGCACCCGCAGCGAGAGCAGCTGGTGGCAGCCGATCCGCAGCACGTCGCGGACCTCGGGCTGCAGCCGGGGGCGGGTCAGGCAGGCCTCGATGACCGCGTCGTAGAGGCCCTGCAGCCGGATCGTGCCAGACGCGAGCTCGGTGGCGAACGCGGCGTCGCGTGCGTCCAGTCCGTGCCGGCGCACGACCTGCGGGAGGACCAGGTTGGCGTACGCGTCGTCGACCCGGACGGCGGTCAGCACGTCGAGGGCGGCCTGCCGGGGACGGTCGGTGCGGGTGCCGCGGCGGGCGGGGCGCTCAGCCATCGCCGAGGTGCTCGCGCACCAGCCGTCGGGGGGCCCGGCGGGCCCAGGCGTCGGTGATGACGTCCGCGAGCTCACCCCGGGTGATCTCACCCAGCCGGGACTGCCGCACCAGGACGGCGTCGGTGTTCCGGAAGTGCTCGATGGTGAAGAACGGGGTGGAGTCGTCCTCGACCAGGGCCGCCTTCTCGATCGCGGTCGGCGTCGTGATGACGAGCAGGTCGTCGTACATCTGCCCCGTCTCGGGGTCGACAGCGCTGGAGTGGGGCGGGCGGTAGAGGACGAAGCCCTTCCCCCTGTCGCCGCGCGGCACCTTCCAGGTCGGGACGTCGCCCCAGGAGGTGCCGAGCTCGGTCTCGGGGAGGGCCGCGCAGATCTCGTCGACGTCCTCGGGGCGCGCGGGCCGGTCGTCCTGGGCCGTCACGTGGTCTCTCCCGCACCGCCGAAGCGCACGCCCGAGCCGAGGCGCGCACCGCGCGCCCAGTCGGCGGCGGACATCTGCTTGCGGCCGTGCGCCTTGACCTCCCCGAGCAGGACCGGCACGGTCGCGGTCCCGACGAGCACGGCGTTCTTGCGCACCTCGACCACGCCGGGCTCGAGCTTCTCGTCGTCGCTGACGGTGACCGGTCCGATCTTGATGCGCTCCCCGTCATGGGTGCTCCACGCACCGGGAGCGGGGGTGCAGGCCCGGACCTGCCGGTCGATGGCCACAGCGGGCGTCGCCCAGTCGATGCACGCGTCGTCGACAGTGATCTTCGGGGCGTACGAGACGCCGTCGGTGGGCTGCTCCCGCGCCTCGATGCTGCCGTCCTCGATGCCGTCGAGCGTCTGCACCAGCAGGCCGGCGCCCCCCTCGGCGAGCCGGGCCAGCAGCTCGCCCGCGGTGTCACCCGCACCGACCCGTTCGGTCATCACGCCGAACACGGGTCCGGCGTCGAGCTCCTTGACGATCCGGAAGGTCGTCGCGCCGGTGACCTCGTCACCCGCCCACAGCGAGTGCTGCACCGGCGCGGCCCCGCGCCAGGCCGGCAGGACGGAGAAGTGGAGGTTGACCCAGCCGTGCCGCGGGATGTCGAGGGCCGACTGCGGCAGCAGGGCGCCGTACGCCACCACCGGGCACGCGTCCGGGGCGAGCTCGCGCAGCGCGTCCTGGAAGTCCGGGTCGCGAGGGTGCTCCGGCTTGAGCACCGGCACGCCGAGCTCCTCGGCGCGCAGGGCGACGGGGCTCGCGACGAGCCGCCGCCCGCGACCGCTGGGGGCGTCGGGCCGGGTCACGACACCGACGAGCTCGTGGCGTCCGGCGGCGACCGCCTCGAGCGCGGGAAGCGCGACCTCCGGCGTGCCGGCGAAGACGACCCGCATCAGAGGCCCAGCCCGAAGGTCGCGTGCGGGCTGACCTTGACCGTGGGCTGCTCGAGGCCGAACCACTCCGCCTCGCGGATCTCGCGCATGGCCGCCTTGCGAGCCTCGGCGTCGAGCTTGTCGATGAACAGGACGCCGTCGAGGTGGTCGGTCTCGTGCTGCATCGCCCGGGCGAGCAGCTCGGAGGCCTCGATGCGCACCGGCTCACCGTGCACGTCGAACCCGGTGGCGACGACGGAGAGCGCGCGCAGGCACTCGTAGGTGATCTCCGGCAGCGAGAGGCACCCCTCCGCGCCGTCCTGGGTCTCGTCGGAGAGCGTGAGGCCGGGGTTGACGAGGTGGCCGACCTCGCCGTGCACGTTCCAGGTGAAGACACGGAGGCCGACGCCGATCTGGGGCGCCGCCAGTCCGGCGCCCGGGGCGGCCAGCATCGTGTCGGTGAGGTCCGTGACGAGCTGGCGCAGCTCGCGGTCGAAGCTCTCGACCTCCACCGCGCGCTGGCGCAGGACCGGGTCCCCGAAGAGACGGATGGGTTGGACGGCCATGGGGTCGGCTGGCTCCTAGGTGTCGCGGTGGGCGCCCAGTCTAGGGAGCACGGCGGCTCGGGGCAGGGTGGGCCGGGCGGGGCGTGGGGCAGCCCGCCCGGGTCGCAGTCGGGTCAGAGGCTCAACGGGTCGACCTGCACCCGCACGGGGTCGAGCTTGCGCGCGCTGCGGAGGCGTTGCAGCTCCAGGAGGGCCGCTGACAGCTGGGGCCCGCGGGACCGGGGGACGCGCAGCACGACCCGTTGCCCCTCCCCGGCAGGCACCGGGCCCAGGACCTCGGTCCCGTCGGGAAGGTCCATCAGCGTCAGCGCGTCGTCGAGCGAGCCGGGGTCCGCCGTGACCGTGGCGATGCGAGCGGCGGGCGGGAGGTGCGCGGCGGCGCGCTCGGTCATCTCCCGCTCGGCGAAGCCGCCGGGGTCCCACCGCACCAGGGCCTGCAGGGCCGGGTGCGCCGGGTCCCCCACCACGACCGCCCTGCCGCCCGGCGCGAGCAGGCCGATGGCGCCCGCCCACCGGCGTACGGCCTCCTCGTCGGCCCGCATGTCCTCACGGGCGAGGGTCAGCCACGTGTCGAGCAGCACCACCGCGGCGTAGCCGGCCTCGGCGACCGGCTCCGCGCCGACGGTCGCCACCACGATGGCGGGGGTGTCGGGGACCCCCGCGACGACGCGGTCGCCGCCCGAGCTGCGGACGGTGGTGCCCGGCACCATCCGGCCGAGCTCCTCCGCCGTTCGGGCCTCGCCACGCACGGGCGCACGCAGGCCACGGTGGCCGCACTCCGCGCACGACCAGGCGGGCTCGGCGGTCCCGCACCACCGGCAGTGAGGTGGAACGGTGGCCGAGACCAGCGCGAGCGGACCGGAGCACGTCCGGCACCGCGCCGGGGTGCGGCAGCGCTCGCAGGCCAGGGCGGGCGCGTAGCCGGCCCGGGGCGTCTGCACCAGCACCGGGCCACGGGTGAGACCGTCGCGGATCGCCGCCACCGCCCGGTGCGGCAGCCGGGTGCCGACGGCGCGGTCCTCAGCCGGGACGACCTCGACGCGCGCCCGCGCCCGCAGCGTCGAGCGGTCCATCGACAGCTCGTGGGCCCAGCCGGTGGCCAGCAGGTGCTGGGCCTCGGGGGTCCGTGCGTGCCCGCCCAGCAGGACGGCCGTGCCCTGGAGGTCGGCGCGCGTGAGCAGCACGTCGCGGACGTGGGGGTAGGGCGCCCGGGGCTCCGCGTGCAGGTCGTCGCCGTCGTCCCAGAGCACCACGAGGCCCAGGTCGTGCACCGGGGCGAACGCGGCCGAGCGGGTCCCGAGGACGACCCGGCTCGCCCCTCGCGACACCGCGAGGAAGTCGCGGTAGCGCGCTGCCGGTCCCGCCTCGGCCGTCAGCACCCGGTGGTGCCCCTCCCCCAGCGTGCTCGTCAGCGCCGCGTCGACCCGGGCCACGTCGCGCTGGTCGGGGACGCAGAGCAGGACCCCGCGGCCGGCGGCGTACGACGTGGCAGCGGCCGTGGCCAGCATGGCGGGCCAGTCGTCACCGGGGGCGGCACCCCACACCGCCCGCGGGCTCCCGCCGGTCGCCAGGTGGTGGAGGAACGCCTCGCCCCGCTCGACGACGGCCCATGCCCCCGCCGGTGGGGGCGGGGGCGTCGCAGGCGCTGCGGGCGTGGGCTGCTTCTCGGTCGTTGCGTGGCGAGGAGGCACCGCGAGTCGCAGCACGTCGGCGCGCGTGCCGGCGTACCGCTCCGCCACGCGGCGGGTGAGCTCCGCGACCTCGGGGGTCAGGACCGGCTCGGGGCTGACGACGCGACGCAGCGGCTGGAGGCGTCCGGTGTGGTCGGTGGTCTCGGCACGCTCGACGACGAAGCCGTCGACGTCCTGCCCCGCGAAGCGCACCTTGACGCGGGCGCCGGGGACGGCGGTCTCGGCCATCGCGACGGGCACGGCGTAGTCGAACGGCCGGTCGAGGTGGGCCAGCGGGAGGTCGACCAGCACCCGGGCGACGGGCGCCGCCGCGGCCGGCTCCCAGGCGGCCGCGTTGCGCTGCCGGGTCGCCCGCGCCCGCGCCTTGGCGTCGTCGACGGCCGCCCGCAGCCCCGGGAGCATCTCGGCCTCCGCGGCACCGTCTGCAGGCATGCCGGCGATTCTGTCAGCGGCCACCGACGTCACGACTTCGTGGGCGAGTCCTGCACATGGTGGCTGTTGCAACCCCCACAACGCGGCGAAGTCCCCGCATGTGCGGGGACTTCGACAGGTGGACGACAGGAGTGGGTCACAGACCGGCGGCCTCGCGGAGCTTGCCCGCACGCTCGGTGGACTCCCAGGTGAACTCGGGGAGCTCGCGACCGAAGTGGCCGTACGCCGCGGTCCTGGCGTAGATCGGGCGCAGCAGGTCGAGGTCGCTGATGATCGCGCCCGGGCGCAGGTCGAAGACCTGGAGGACCGCGTCCTGGATCTTCTCGTCGGGGACCACGCCGGTGCCGAACGTCTGGATGAAGACGCCCACGGGGGCGGCCTTGCCGATGGCGTAGGCGACCTGCGCCTCGCACCGCCGCGCGAGGCCCGCGGCCACGACGTTCTTGGCGACCCAGCGCATGGCGTACGCCGCCGAGCGGTCGACCTTGGAGGGGTCCTTGCCGGAGAACGCGCCGCCGCCGTGGCGCGCCATGCCGCCGTAGGTGTCGACGATGATCTTGCGCCCCGTCAGGCCGGCGTCGCCCATCGGCCCGCCGACGACGAACTTGCCGGTCGGGTTCACCAGGAGGCGGTAGCCCTCGGACGGGAGGTCGAACCGGCCCAGGACGGGGTCGATGACGTGCTCCTTGACGTCCGCCTCCAGGCGGGCGTGCTCGATCTCCTCGGCGTGCTGCGTGGACAGCACGACGGTGTCGATGCGCACGGGCCGGTCCTCGGCGTCGTACTCGATGGTGACCTGGGTCTTGCCGTCGGGGCGGAGGTAGGCGAGCGTGCCGTCCTTGCGCACCTCCGACAGGCGCTCGGCGAGGCGCTGGGCGATGGTGATCGGCAGCGGCATCAGCTCGGGGGTGTCGTCGCAGGCGTAGCCGAACATGAGCCCCTGGTCGCCGGCGCCGCGCAGGTCCAGGTCGTCCTCGGAGTCCCCGACGCGCGCCTCGAGGCCCTCGTCGACACCGGCGGCGATGTCGGGCGACTGCGCGCCGATCGCGACCTGGACGCCGCAGGAGGCGCCGTCGAAGCCCTTGTCGGAGGAGTCGTAGCCGATCTCCAGGATGCGGCTGCGGACGAGGTCCGCGACCGGCGCGTAGGCGTTGGTCCGCACCTCACCCGCGACGACCACGAGGCCGGTGGTCAGCAGCGTCTCCACCGCGACGCGGAGGTTGGCGCGGTCCGGGTCGTGCTCCATGAGGTAGTCCAGGACCGAGTCGCTGATCTGGTCAGCGATCTTGTCCGGGTGGCCCTCGGTCACGGACTCGGAGGTGAAGAGGCGTCCAGCCATGGTTGCTGACTCACTATCTGCCGGGGATCGGTGCATGTTGCGGGGCGTCGGCTCCACCGACACGTTATCCGGCGCCCAGCATCCAAGACGGACGTCTCAGAGGGCGAATCGCCGCAGGACCTCGTCCCAGATCACGTGGGACAGGGCGGTCTTGCTGCCACGAGGCACGTCCACCGAGGTGCCGTCGGCCCGCAGGATCACCGCCTCGTTCTGGTCGCTGCCGAAGACCGCACCGCCGCCGACGTCGTTGACGACGAGGAGGTCGCAGCCCTTGCGGGCGAGCTTGGCGCGGGCCAGGTCGAGCACGCTGCCGGTCTCGTCGCCGGTCTCCGCCGCGAACCCGACCACCACCGCGCCCTCGCGGGACCGGTCGCGGGAGATCTCGGCCAGCACGTCGGGGTTCTGCGCGAGCTCGATCACCGGGGAGGAGCCGTCCTGGGCCTTCTTGATCTTGGCGTCGCTGACGCTGGTGGGGCGGAAGTCCGCCGGGGCAGCCGCCATGACGACGGCGTCGGCGGTGGGCGTGGCAGCCAGCACGGCGTCGCGCAGCTCGGCGGTGGTCTCCACGCGTACGACGTGGACGCCGGCGGGGTCGGGCAGGGAGACGTTGGCGCTGACGAGCGTGACGTGCGCGCCGCGGGACGCGGCCGCCCGGGCCAGGGCGTAGCCCTGGAGGCCCGAGGACCGGTTGCCGAGGAAGCGGACCGGGTCGAGGTACTCGCGGGTGCCGCCGGCCGAGACCACGACCTTGCGGCCGGCGAGGTCGGCGCCGCCTGCCCCCCGGGCCAGCACGCCGACGGCCACCTCGAAGATCTCGGCGGGCTCGGGCAGTCGGCCGCGCCCGGTGTCAGCGCCGGTGAGCCGGCCCACGGCCGGCTCGAGCACGACGACGCCGCGATCTCGCAGCGTCGAGACGTTGGCCTGGGTCGCGGGGTGCTCCCACATCTCGGTGTGCATGGCCGGCGCCATGACGACCGGGCAGCGCGCGGTGAGCAGGGTGTTGGTCAGCAGGTCGTCGGCGAGGCCGTGGGCGGCGCGCGCGAGGAGGTCGGCCGTCGCGGGCGCGACCACCACGAGGTCGGCGGACTGCCCGATGCGCACGTGCGGCACCTCGTGGACGTCGCTCCACACGCCGGTGGCGACCGGCTTGCCCGACAGGGCGGCCCAGGTGGGCGCACCGACGAACTCCAGCGCGGCAGCGGTCGGCACGACCGTCACGTCGTGCCCCGACTCGGTGAACCGGCGGAGCAGCTCGCAGGCCTTGTAGGCAGCGATTCCGCCGGACACGCCCAGGACGACGCGGCCGGCACCCGAGCCCACCGGCCCGTTCACCCCGCGGCTCGGTTCACTCGGCCGTGGTGGCGGCCTGCTCCGCGGCAGCGGCCTCGGCGGCGGCCGCCTCGGCGACCGGGTCGATGTCCTCGCAGGTCAGCAGGTCCTCGTTGATCTCGCGCAGCGCGATCGACAGGGGCTTCTCCTGCACGTGGGTGTCGACGAGCGGGCCGACGTACTCGAGGAGGCCCTCGCCGAGCTGGGAGTAGTAGGCGTTGATCTGGCGGGCACGCTTGGCGCTGTAGAGGACGAGCTTGTACTTGCTGTCGGTCTTGCCGAGCAGGTCGTCGATCGAGGGGTTGGTGACGCCCTCGGCGGCGATGGTGGGAGAAGCCACGGTGTTGGTGCCTCGCTAGTCAGATCGGGTGGAGCCGGGTCCAACCATCAAGGCTACCAACTCCTCGGCGGCAGCGTGAACTTCGTGGTTGACGATGGTCACGTCGAACTCGCTCTCCGCGGCCAGCTCCTCGCGCGCGGTCTCGAGGCGGCGCTCGCGCTCGGCCTCGCTCTCGGTCCCCCGGCCGACCAGCCGGCGGACGAGCTCGTCCCAGGACGGCGGCTTGAGGAACACGAACAGCGCCTCGGGCATCGTGCCGCGGACCTGGCGTGCTCCCTGGAGGTCGATCTCGAGCATCGCCGGGTGGCCCGAGGCCAGGGCGAGGTCGACCGGGCCGCGCGGCGTGCCGTAGCGCGCGGACTTGTGGACGACCGCCCACTCCAGCAGGTCCCCACGCGCGACCATGGCGTCGAACTCGTCGTCGGAGACGAACCAGTAGTGGACGCCGTTCTCCTCGCCGGGTCGGGGGCGACGCGTGGTGGCGGAGACGGAGACCCAGACCTCGGGATGCGTACGGCGCACCTCGGCCGCGACGGTGCCCTTGCCGACGGCGGTGGGCCCGGCCAGGACGATCAGGCGGGAGCGTGCTGGGCGGTGCCCGGACTCGGGAGGAGTGTCAGCGGCTCCGGTCACGGGGCGTCGGGGCCGAACTCGCGCTCGAGCGCAGCGACCTGCTTGACGCCGAGGCCGCGCACCCGGCGGCTCTCCGCGATCCCGAGGCGGTCCATGACCTGCCGGGCCCGCACCTTGCCGAGCCCGGGGAGCGACTGCAGCAGCTCGACCACGCGCATCTTGCCGATGACCTCGTTCTCCTGGCCCTCGCGGAGCACGTCCACGATCGACGCGCCGGAGTTCTTGAGCCGGTTCTTCACCTCGGCACGCTCTCGGCGGGAGGCAGCGGCCTTGTCGAGCGCCGCCTGGCGCTGCTCGGGCGTGAGAGGGGGCAGGGCCACGAATCGGTCCTTCTGGTGGGTGCGGAGGTCCGGGTCAATCTAGTCAGAACGCCGCTGGGCAGGCAATCGAGGGGGGCAGAGCGAGGCAGGTGGAGAGCCGGGCAACCAGCCCGACCGGAAGCCACCCCGGCCCCACCCCACCAGGACCGCCCCACTACCTCGACAACGGAGTGCCGCACACGTCGAGCGCGTGCTGCTCGACGCGGGCCATCGCGGCCACCGTCTCCTCGCTCCCCAGCTCGCGCGCGGCGCGCTCGATGGCCGCGAGGTCCTCCTCGGGGAGGTCGGTGGGCGGGTCGGCGGCGTCGTACTCCTCCGGATCGACCCCCGTCTCCTCGAGGACGGCCTGCAGGCCCTCGAGGGACTCCACGACGCGGTCCCAGTCGGCGTCGATGTCCCGGGGCGCGTCCTGCGCCAGCTCGCGGTAGGGCGGCAGCGCCTCCAGCAACGAACCGGGGTCCTCCGCAGCGGCGATCTCGCTCAGCGTCTCCTGCTGGTCAGCCACCGTCTCGCAGTAGTCGGCCTGCGGCTCCGGCACGGCCTCGGGGTCGCGCGAGCACGCGGAGCCCACCGAGACGGCCAGGAGCAGCGCCGGGGCCGACCGGAGCACCCGGGACCGTCGGGAGCTCACGCGTCCAGCCCGGCGACCGCGTCGACCACCCGGCGGGCCGCGTCCGCCAGGGCCCGGGGGTCGGGGCCGGCCCGGAGCACGTCGCGGCTGGAGCTGGGGAGCACGAGGCGTACGGCGGCGCCGAAGATGCGCCGCAGGTCCGCCACGGTGCCTCCCTGCGCGCCGTACCCGGGCACGAGCAGCGGTCCGTTGACCTCGAGGTCCTCGACGGTCCCGCCGATGGTGGCGCCGACCACCGCGCCGAACGAGCCCATCGGCTCCGCACCCTCGTTGAGCCGGCGCAGGTGGTCCAGGACGGTGCCCGCCACGGTGCCGCCGTCGGTCCGCGCGTGCTGGACCTCGGGCCCCTCCTTGTTGGAGGTCAGCGCCAGGACGAAGAGCCCCGCGCCGTGCGTCCGTGCGGCGTCCACCATCGGCTGCAGGCTGCCGAACCCGAGGTAGGGGCTCACCGTCACGGCGTCGCTGGCCAGCGGGCTCCGCGGGTCGAGGTAGGCGTCGGCGTAGGCCTGGCTGGTGGAGCCGATGTCGCCGCGCTTGACGTCGAGCAGCACCAGCGCGCCGGCTGCGCGCGACTCGGCGACCACCCGCTCGAGCACCGCGACCCCGCGGCTGCCGAACCGCTCGAAGAAGGCGCTCTGCGGCTTCACGACGGCGACGACCGGGGCGACGGCCTCGACGACGGTGAGCGCGAACGCCTCCAGGCCCGCCACGTCGTCGGCCAGTCCCCACTCGGCCAGCAGGGCGGCGTGGGGGTCGACGCCGACGCAGAACCGGCCGCGGTCGGCGGTGGCGGCAGCCAGGCGGGCGCCGAAGGTGGTGGTCATGGGCCCTCCTGGGCTGGGGTCAGCTGAACCCTCAGGCGGGACAGCGTGGTGGGGTCGTGCAGCAGGGCGGTGCCGACCTGGACGGAGACGGCACCGGCGTCGAGGAACATCCTGGCCGTGGCGAGGTCGCGGACGCCGCCGCACGCGACCACCGGCACCTCCGGCAGCGCGGCGGTCACCGCGGCCACGCACCGGAGCGCGACGGGAGCCACCGCCGGTCCGCTGAGCCCGCCGGGACGTCCGTCCGGCATCGCGGCGGGCACGGCGTTGCCGACCGTGACCGCGCTGGCCCCCGCCTCGTGGCACGAGCGCGCCGACTCCACCACGCGGGACACGTCGGGCCGCAGCTTGGCCAGCACGGGCCGGTCGGTCGGGAACTCGCGCCGGACCGCGGCCACGACGCTGGCGGCGTGGTAGGCCTCCCGGACCTCGAACAGGCCTGCGCCGACCTCGTCGGGAGCCCCCACGTTCACCTCCAGCCCGGCCACGCCGGGGGCCCGGCTCAGCCGGCGGGCGAGGTCGGCGTACTCCCCCAGCGTCGCGCCGGCGATCGACACGTGGACGCGGACACCCGCACGGACCAGCCACGGCAGCTCGATGGCGAGGAAGTGCTCGAGCCCCGGGTTGGGCAGCCCCACGGCGTTCACGATGCCGCCGGGCACCTCGACCACGCGCGGGGAGGCACCGCCGGCTCGGGGGTCGAGCGTGATGGACCGGGTCACCAGGTCCAGGCCCTCGAGGTCGACGTACGGCGCCAGCTCGCGCCCGGTGCCGCCGCACCCCGAGGCCACCATGACCGGGCCGGGGACCCGCGCGCCCGTCCGCGGTCTGCTCACAGCTCCGCCCACCGCACGCGGTCGCCCCGCACCACCGGACCCTCGGTGCAGGCGCGGACGACGCGCGCGACGCCGTCCTCCCCCAGCACGGGGAGCGGGCAGCCGTGGCAGAGCCCGGTGCCGCACGGCGTGGGGACCTCGAGGGCGACCTGGCTCCACGCCCCGGCCTGCTCGGCCGCGACGGCCACGGCGCGGACGACCTCGGTGGCCCCGGCGGCGTAGACGACGTCGGCGCCGCTGCGCTCGACGAGCTCGCCGATGGTGCCGGGCACGGTGCCGCGCCGGCCCACGGAGCCGTCGGCGGTGAGCACGGTGACGGCGCGCACCGACCGGCGCGCCTCCAGGGCCGACAGCAGGTGCGCCTCGTCTGGTGCGGAGACGACCAGCGAGACCGTCGAGCCCCGCTCGCGGAGCCGCTCCGCGAGCGGGAAGAGGGGCGCGACGCCGTACCCGTCACCGACGAGCAGGCAGGACACCGGCTCCTTGGGCAGGGCGAACGGCCGGCCGAGGGGCCCGGTGAGCGGGACGCGCGCCCCGACCGGCATCGCGGCGAGCCGCCGGGTGCCCTCGCCCCGCGGCTCGATCACGACGTCGAGGGTGGGCCCGTAGGCGCCGACCTGGCGCACCCGGTGGACCCAGAGGGAGCGGCGGACGGTCCGGTCCTGGACGGAGAGGGCGACGAAGCTCCCCGCGCGGAACCGCTCGGGCACCCCGGGCGCCGCCAGGGTGAGGTGGCGGTAGGCACCCACCTTCTTGGTGGCGACGACCTCGGCGTCGACGTGCACCGGCCCGCGAGGCTCGCTCACGTGTCCTCACCCACCCTGCGCGAGCCCCCGGACGATGCGACGAGGCCACAGCGGACCGCCGTAGACGAACGCGGTGTAGGCCTGCACCAGGTCGGCGCCGGCGGAGATCCGCCGGCGGGCGTCCTCGGCGGTGGTGATGCCGCCGACCCCGACCAGCGCGAGGTCACGACCGACCCGCCCCCGCAGCATGCGCAGCACCTCCTCGGAGCGGGCCGTGAGCGGACGTCCGCTGAGGCCACCCGCCCCGATCTCGGCGACCGTCTCGGGCGGCGTCGCGAGGCCGTCCCGGCCGATGGTGGTGTTGGTCGCGATGATGCCGTCGAGGTCGGTCGCCCGCGCGAGGTCCGCCACCGCGAGCACGTCCTCGTCGCTGAGGTCCGGAGCGATCTTGACCAGCAGCGGCACGCGACGGTGCGGTGAGACCTCGTCGGCGCGCCGGCGTACGGCGTCCAGCAGGGGCTGCAGCTTCTCGACCGCCTGCAGGTCCCGCAGCCCCGGGGTGTTGGGCGACGAGACGTTGACCACGAGGTAGTCGGCGTGCGGCGCGAGCAGCCCGGTGGACTTCTCGTAGTCGCGGACCGCGTCGTCCTCCGCGACGACCTTGGTCTTGCCGATGTTGACGCCGAGGATCGGGGCGGGGGCGCCGGTCGAGGCCGTGAAGCCGTTGCGACTAGCGGCCCGCCGGTGGCGGTCCTGGTGGCCCGAGCGCCAGGCGGTCAGCCGCTGCGCGACCACCTCGGCCCCGTCGTTGTTGAAGCCCATCCGGTTGACGATCGCCCGGTCCTGCGGCAGCCGGAACAGCCGCGGCGCGGGGTTGCCGGGCTGGGCCTCGCCGGTGACGGTGCCCACCTCGACGTGCCCGAAGCCCAGCGCGGCGAGCCCGTCGATGCCGACCGCGTTCTTGTCGAAGCCGGCGGCGAGCCCGAGGGGGTGCGGGAAGGTGATGCCGAGGACCTGGACCGGCAGCGACGGCACGGACACCAGCCGCCCGGTCGCCGGCCGTCCCGCGCGGATCGCACGGAACGCGGCGTGGTGGGCGCGCTCGGGGTCGACCCGGGTGAGGACCCGGTCGAAGACGACGTCGTAGGCCGTCACGCGGTCCCGCCCCCGACACCGGCCGTGTCGCCACCATCCACCGGACCGGTCCGGTGACCGCGCAGCCGCGTCGCCCAGTCCTGCAGCGACCGCACGCCGATCTCGCCCCGGCGCATCGCCTCCATGCCCTGGACGGCCGCACCGAGGCCCTGGATCGTCGTGATGCACGGGATGTCGGTCAGGATGGCCGCGGTGCGGATGTCGTAGCCGTCGAGCCGCGGCGAGCCACCGCTGGTCGACCCGTGCGGCGTGTTGATGACCAGCGCCACCTCACCGGCGCGGATCCGCCCGACGATGGTCGGCTCCCCGTCGGGCCCCTCGCCCTCGGAGTGCTTGCGGACGACGGTCGAGTCGACGCCGTTGCGGCGCAGCACCTCCGCGGTGCCGGCGGTGGCCAGGATCTCGAAGCCCATGTCAGCGATCTGCTTGACCGGGAAGATCATGTGGCGCTTGTCGCGGTTGGCGACGGACACGAAGACCTTGCCCGACAGCGGCAGGGAGCCGTACGCCGCGGTCTGGGCCTTGGCGAACGCCGTGCCGAAGAACGCGTCGAACCCCATCACCTCGCCGGTCGACCGCATCTCCGGACCGAGCACGGCGTCCACGGTCCGCCCGTCAGCCGTCTTGAAGCGGTCGAAGGGCATGACCGCCTCCTTGACCGCGATGGGCGAGCCGTCGGGCAGGTGCCCGCCGTCGCCCTCGGCGGGCAGCAGCCCGGCCGCCCGCAGGTCGGCGACGGTCTCTCCGAGCATCACCCGGGCCGCGGCCTTGGCCAGCGGCGTCGCCGTGGCCTTGGAGACGAAGGGCACCGTGCGGGAGGCGCGCGGGTTGGCCTCGAGCACGTAGAGCACGTCGGAGGCGAGGGCGTACTGGATGTTCAGCAGCCCCCGCACGCCGATGCCGCGGGCGATCGCCTCGGTCGAGCGGCGGATGCGCTCGATCTCCTCCGAGCCCAGCGTGATCGGCGGCAGGGCGCAGGAGGAGTCGCCGGAGTGGATGCCGGCCTCCTCGATGTGCTCCATCACGCCGCCGAGGAAGAGCTCCTCGCCGTCGTAGAGCGCGTCGACGTCGATCTCCACGGCGTCGTCGAGGAAGCGGTCGACCAGCACCGGGGTGCGCTCGCTGATCAGCCCGTTGGCGACGTACTTCTCGAGGTACGCCTCGAGCGCCGCGTCGTCGTAGACGATCTCCATGCCGCGGCCGCCCAGGACGTAGGAGGGCCGGACCAGGACCGGGTAGCCGATCTCGTGGGCGATGCGCTGCGCCTGGGGGTACGACGTCGCCGTGCCGTGCTTGGGCGCGGGCAGCCCGGCGTCGGCGAGCACGCGGCCGAACGCGCCGCGGTCCTCGGCCATGTGGATCGCCTCCGGGGACGTGCCCACGATCGGCACCCCGGCGTCGGCGAGCCCCTGCGCCAGCCCGAGCGGCGTCTGGCCACCCAGCTGGCAGATGACCCCCGCGACCGGACCGGCCTCCTGCTCGGCGTGCACGATCTCGAGGACGTCCTCGAGCGTCAGCGGCTCGAAGTAGAGCCGGTCGGAGGTGTCGTAGTCGGTGCTCACCGTCTCCGGGTTGCAGTTGACCATGATCGTCTCGTAGCCGGCGCCGTCGCTCCCGAGCGCCAGCGAGGCGTGGACGCAGGAGTAGTCGAACTCGATCCCCTGCCCGATCCGGTTGGGCCCGGACCCGAGGATGATCACCGCCTCCTTGCCCTCCGCCCGCGGCCGCACCTCGGTCTCCTCGTCGTAGGAGGAGTAGTGGTAGGGCGTCGAGGCCGCGAACTCCGCGGCGCAGGTGTCGACGGTCTTGAAGACCGGCCGGATGCCGAGCGCGTGCCGCACGCCGCGCACGACGTCGGCCGACAGCCCACGGATCCGGCCGACCTGCTCGTCGGAGAAGCCGTGCCGCTTCGCGGTCCGGAGGAGCTCGGGGGTCAGCTCCCGGGCCTCGATGAGCGACACGGCCACCTCGTTGATCAGCGCGAGCTGGTCGAGGAACCACGGGTCGATCGCGGTGGCGTCGAACACCTCCTGCGGCGTCGCGCCGGCGCGCATGGCGTCCATCACCTTGCGGAGCCGCCCGTCGTGCGGGACGCGGATCTCCTCGAGCAGCGCGGCCTTGGAGTCGGCCGAGCCGAGGTCGGCGTCGTAGTGCTTGTGCCAGTCGAACGGCGCGTGCGGCGACTCCAGCGAGCGGAGCGCCTTCTGCAGCGCCTCGGTGAAGCTGCGACCGATGGCCATCGCCTCGCCGACCGACTTCATGTGGGTCGTCAGCGTCGGGTCGGCACCGGGGAACTTCTCGAACGCGAACCGCGGGACCTTGACGACGACGTAGTCGAGGGACGGCTCGAAGGAGGCGGGGGTCTCCTGCGTGATGTCGTTGCGGATCTCGTCGAGGGTGTAGCCGATGGCCACCTTGGCGGCGATCTTGGCGATCGGGAACCCGGTGGCCTTGGACGCGAGCGCGCTCGAGCGGGACACGCGCGGGTTCATCTCGATCACGACCAGGCGACCGTCGACCGGGTTGACGGCGTACTGGATGTTGCAGCCGCCGGTGTCGACGCCGACGGAGCGGATGATGCCGATCGCGAGGTCGCGCATCTTCTGGTACTCGCGGTCGGTCAGCGTCATCGCCGGCGCCACGGTGATCGAGTCGCCGGTGTGGACGCCCATCGGGTCGAGGTTCTCGATCGTGCAGACGATCACCGTGTTGTCCGCGCGGTCGCGCATCACCTCGAGCTCGTACTCCTTCCAGCCGAGGATCGACTCCTCGAGCAGGACCTCGGTCGTCGGGCTCGCGGCGAGCCCGGCCCCGCCGATCCGGCGCAGGTCGGCCTCGTCGTAGGCGATGCCGGAGCCGGTGCCGCCCATGGTGAAGGACGGCCGCACCACCATCGGGTAGCCCAGCTCCTCGGCCGCCGCGAGCAGGTCGTCCACGGAGTGGCAGATCACGCTCCGCGCGCTCTCGCCGCCGAGCTCCTCGACGATCTTCTTGAACTGCTGGCGGTTCTCGCCGCGGTCGATCGCCTCGATCGAGGCGCCGATCAGCTCGACGCCGTACTTCTCCAGCACGCCGGCCTTGTCGAGCGCCATCGCGCAGTTGAGCGCGGTCTGCCCGCCGAGGGTGGCGAGCAGCGCGTCGGGGCGCTCGGCCGCGATCACCTTCTCGACGTACTCCGGCGTGATCGGCTCGACGTACGTCGCGTCCGCGAACTCGGGGTCGGTCATGATCGTGGCCGGGTTGGAGTTGACCAGGACGACCCGCAGGCCCTCCTCGCGCAGCACCCGGCAGGCCTGGGTGCCGGAGTAGTCGAACTCGGCCGCCTGGCCGATGATGATCGGCCCGGAGCCGATGACCATGACGCTCGTGATGTCCTCGCGCTTCGGCATCTCAGGCGCCCTTCCTCTCGGTCATCAGGTCCACGAAGCGGTCGAAGAGGTACGCCGCGTCGTGCGGGCCCGCGGCCGACTCGGGGTGGTACTGCACGCTGAAGCTCAGCAGGTCGCCCGCGTCGTCGCGCAGCTCGAGCCCCTCGACGACGTCGTCGTTGAGGCAGACGTGGGAGACCACGGCCTCGCCGTACGGCGTGGTGGTGCCCCCCTCCAGCGGCGCGTCCACCGCGAACCCGTGGTTGTGGGCCGTCACCTCGACCTTGCCCGTGGTGCGGTCCATCACCGGCTGGTTGATGCCGCGGTGGCCGTACTTCAGCTTGTAGGTGTCGAACCCGAGCGCGCGACCGAACAGCTGGTTGCCGAAGCAGATGCCGAAGTAGGGCAGACCGCGGCCGAGCGCCTCGCGGAGCAGCTCGACCTGGTGGGTCGTCGCTGCCGGGTCGCCGGGACCGTTGGAGAAGAACAGGCCGTCCGGCGAGACCGCTAGCACGTCGTCGATCGTCGACGTGGCCGGCAGCACGTGCACCTCGACGCCGCGCTCGCTCATCATCCGAGGCGTGTTGGCCTTGATGCCGAGGTCGACGGCCGCGACGGTGAGCCGACGCTCCCCCGCGGCCGGCACGACGTACGGCGTCACGGTGGTCACGGCGCTGCTCAGCTCGGCACCGGCCATCTCCGCAGATCCGCGCACGCGCTCCAGCAGCCGCTCCGGGTCGGTCTCGGTGGTGGAGATCCCGACGCGCATCGCACCCCGCTCGCGCAGGTGGCGCGTCAGGGCCCGGGTGTCGACACCGGAGATGCCGACGACGCCGTGGTCGCGCAGGGAGTCGTCGAGGGTGCGGGTGCTGCGCCAGCTCGACGGCACCCGGGCGGGATCGCGGACGACGTAGCCCGCCACCCAGATGCGGGAGGACTCGGGGTCCTCGTCGTTCATGCCCGTGTTGCCGACGTGCGGGGCCGTCATCACGACGACCTGGCGGTGGTAGCTGGGGTCGGTGAGCGTCTCCTGGTAGCCGGTCATCCCGGTGGAGAACACCGCCTCGCCGAAGGTCTCGCCCTCGGCACCGAAGGCCTCACCGCGGAAGGTGCGCCCGTCCTCGAGGACCAGGAGCGCTGGAGCGGGGGGATGCTGGACCGGCAGCTGTCGAGCAGGCAGGTTCTGGACAGGCAGTTTTTGGACAGGCGATGCCACGCCGTACCTCCTTCTCCGCCTCACGGGACGGATCGTTAAAGGATGTTCGAGCCGTCGCCGACCCTATCAGCGCGGACGCCCGGCCCCGGCACGCGCGACACCCTGCGGACGGCTCGGCGGCGTCACCGACTCTCCCCACCCGTCCCGGCTTCCGGGTCGAGATGGCCCTGGCGCGCCCGCCCTGGTACGGCGTCCAGGTCGTTGCCGCCCTCGCCGACCTGTGCTCGGCGGCCGGGGTCGGGTGGGACGCCGCGGCGGGGCGTCCTGCACCTCCTCGACCGGGAGGACCTCCGCGCCGTGGTGGGTCACCTCATGGAGCCCGTGTCGGGTGAGGGGTCCTGGGTCGGCCAGCTGATCGACGTCGAGCACGACGAGGACGTGATCGACGCGACGAGGACGTTGCTCGCAGGCGGCGCCGGTGCCGTGATCGACCTCACCGCCACCGCCCTGGACGACGGCCAGAACATCCGTGCGGAGCGCCCGACCGTCCGTGCGACCTGAGCCGGACGCCCGGACTGGACCAGTCCCGCGCCGGGTTTCCCCGCCGGTCCCCGCGGGCAGGAGGGTGCCCATGAACGCTGTGTCGCGCCCTCTGTCCCGCACGCTCGCCCGTGTCGTCACCGCCACGTCGCTCGCCGCCTCGGCGGCCGTCCTCGGCGCTTCTGCGCCGGCGCACGCCGAGGTGGTCATCGACTGCGCCGGCGGCGCCGTCACGGTGGGCCAGAGCCACGACGTCGTCACTGTGACCGGCACGTGCACCGACGTCGCGGTGACGGGCAGCGGCTCCGTGGTCACGGTCCCGGCCGCGACCACCCTGTCCCTCACGGGCGACGACCTCGACGTGAGCGCAGGTGCCGTGAGCGGCGCGATGAGCGTGGGCGGGGACAACAACACCGTGACGGCGCCGTCGGCCGGGAGCCTGTCGGTGACGGGTCCCAACACGTCAGTTGTGTTCTCGGGCGACGTCGACACCGCGACGGTCACCACCACGAACGTCTCGCTGAAGGCGGGACGCCTGGGGCGGCTCTCGGTGCAGGGGCGCAACAACTCGGTCAGGGCCACGTCCGGCACGAAGCTCGTCGTCAACGGGCAGAACAACGCCGCTCGCTACGCCAGGCTCGGCTCGGTCGAGGTGGACGGCAGGAACAACTCCGTACGCGTGACCAAGGGCCGCACCAAGGTCGCGGTGCGCGGCCAGAACAACGCGATCACCGTGCACCAGCGCATCTGACAGCGGCGGCGTGACAGCGCCGCGGCTGATGGCAGCGCTCCTGGAGCCAGCGGAGGTCCACCTCGTGCCCGGGGCGAGGTGGGCCGCGCCGCTCAGGCGACGAAGATGCAGAACGGGTGCCCCTCGGGGTCCGCGAAGACGTAGAGCGGCTCGTGCTCGTCGTCCGTGCGGTCGAGGAGGACGCCGGCACCCAGCGCCAGCGCGCGGTCACGTTGTCGCGCGAGCTCCTCGACGCTGTCGACGGTGAGGTCGAGGTGCAGCTGCATGGGCACGTCCGGGCTCGGCCAGGTGGTGCGCGGCTGCTCGGCGACCTCCTGGAACGCCAGGCAGCGCCGGCCGTCAGGGTGGAGCAGGACGAGCCAGTCGAGGTCGTCGTCGCCCTCCGGGACCTCGTCGCCCGGCCGGTAGACCAGGCCGAGCAGCTCTCGCCAGAACTCGGCCTCCCGCCGTACGTCGACGGCGTCGAGGACCGTGTGCAGCAGCTGCGGGTGCGTGCCCATGAGCCGACCCTACGATCTGCGCATGGTCGCCTGGATCCAGCTCTTCCTCGACACGCCCGCGGAGTCCTACGACGACGCCGTCCGGTTCTGGTCGGCCGTGACCGGGTGGGAGCCCTCACCGCCGCGCGGGGAGGTCGGCCAGTTCCTCACCCTCCTGCCGCCGGCAGGGCCGTCGTACGTCAAGCTGCAGGCCGTCGACGGGCCCCCGCGGGTGCACCTCGACCTCGACTCGGACGACCGGGGGGCAGCGCTGGCGGCGTCACTCGAGCTGGGAGCGTCCCCCGCGTGGACCTACGAGAGCGTCCCGGTGATGCGCTCCCCCGGCGGCCTGCTGTTCTGCCACACCCTCTCCGAGGGCCCTCCAGCCGGCGCCGCCGTGCTGACCCGGGACGGCTCGACGATCCTCGACCAGGTCTGCATCGACATCCCCGCCGGGCACTGGGAGCAGGAGGTCGAGTTCTGGCGCGACCTCACGGGCCGCGAGCTCGAGGCGGCCACGCTGCCGCAGTTCACCAGGCTGCCGTCGGCCGGCGGTCTGCGCATCCTGCTGCAGCGGCTCGACGAGCCCGACGGCACCGTGCGCGCCCACCCCGACCTGGCCAGCGCGGACCGGGAGGCCGACACCCGACGGCACGTCGCGCTGGGGGCTGCGCTCGTCGACGTGCTCGACCGGTGGACGGTGCTGGTCGCGCCGGGTGGGCAGGTCTACTGCCTGACCGACCGCGACCCGTGTGGGTGACGTCACGCCTCTCCATCGCGACATACTCCTGGTCTGTCTCGTACTGTCAGTACGAAAGTGAACACCCGTACTCCAGGAGGCACCCCGTGCGTCGCACCCCGTCCGCCCTCCTGCCTGCGCTCACGGCGCTGGCAGCCACGACCCTCGTCGCCGAGCCCGCGGCCGCCGTCCCGATCACCGTGCCGGTGACGTGTGGGACGACGCCCGGCCACGAGACGGTCCTCGCCTGGGACGACACGACCTACGAGGTCAGCGGCACCTGCGGCGTCGTCCGGGTCACGGGCGACCGGGTCATCGTCCGGATGTCGACGGCCCGCCGCCTGGTCGTCGACGGGACCGACGTCTCCGTGGAGAGCAAGCCGCTCGCCGCCCTCGAGATCTCCGGTGCGAGCAGCACGGTCGCTGCCACCTCCGTCAAGGAGCTCACCCTCGGCGGCGCCGGGTCGACGGTGTCGGTCACCGGACTCCTCGAGGGCGCCACCGTCGTCGCGCCCGACGCCGTGCTGAGCGCCGAGACCGTCCACACCCTGCGGCTGGGCTCCAGTGCCGCTCAGGTGCGCGCCGGCAGGGCGTACGACGTCGACGTGTCGGGCGATGGCAACAGCGTGGCGCTGCGCAAGGCCGGCGAGGTCGTCCTGACCGGTGCGCGCAACTCCGTGACCGTCGAGCGCGGACGCACGACGGTGCGCGACCGCGGGGTGGACAACACCGTGCAGGTCCACCGCCGCCGCCGCTGACCCGGGGGCCCCTCAGACCAGGGCACCGTCCCTGACGGTCACCCGGCCACGGTGGACCGTGTGGACGACCCGCGACGCCAGCCGGCGCCCGTGCCAGGGGTTGTTCCTCGACAGGGAGGCCGACTGGTCGCGGTCCACCACAGGCGCGGCCGCCGGGTCGACGAGCACGACGTGTGCCGGCGACCCGACCTCCAGGGGCCGGCCCTGGTCCTCGAGGCCGGCGATCCGCGCGGGACTGGTCGACATCACGCGCGCGACGTCGGCCCAGGACAGGTCGGGCAGCGCCGTGCGCACGACCCCGAGCGCGGTCTCAAGTCCGAGCATCCCGAACGCTGCGTCCACGAACGCGTGCTCCTTGTCGTGGCGTGCGTGGGGTGCGTGGTCGGTGGCGACCGCGTCGATCGTGCCGTCCACCAGCGCCTCGCGGACGGCGTCGACGTCCTCCTGGGGCCGCAGCGGCGGGTTGACCTTGTACGTCGGGTCGTACCCGCCGAGCAGGTCGGTCGTCAGGAGCAGGTGGTGCGGCGTGACCTCGGCGGTGACGGCCCAGTGCCCGTCCCGCCCGGCCTGCGCACGCGCCCACCTGAGGACCTCCACGGAGCCGGCGGTGGACACGTGGGCGATGTGGACCCGCGACCGGGTGTGGCGGGCGAGCATCACGTCCCGGGCCACGATCACCTCCTCGGCGATCCCCGGCCAGCCGGGCAGTCCCAGGCGGCCGGAGACCTCGCCCTCGTGGCAGCAGGAGGCCGGTCCGGCCAGGGCGGGGTCCTGGGCGTGCTGCGACACGACGCCGCCGAACGCCCTGACGTACTCCAGCGCCCGACGCATCACCCGGGCGTCGTGGACGCACTTCCCGTCGTCGGAGAAGACCCGCACGCGGGCTCGCGAGCGGTGCATGAGGCCGAGCTCGGCCAGCTCCTCCCCACCCAGGCCGCGGGTGACGGCCCCGACGGGGTGGACGTCGACGAGACCGGCCTCCCGGCCCAGCTCCCACACCCGGACGGCCGCCTCCGCGGTGTCGGTGACGGGGGTCGTGTTGGCCATCGCGAGCACGGCCGTGTAGCCGCCCAGGGCTGCGGCCCGCGACCCGCTGAGGATGGTCTCGGCGTCCTCCCGGCCGGGTTCGCGGAGGTGGGTGTGCAGGTCGACCAGGCCCGGCAGCGCGACGAGGCCGTCGGCGTCGAGGACGTCGTGCCCCGCTGCGGAGACGGGCCCGACCTCGCGCACGACGCCGTCCTCCACCAGCAGGTCGGCGGTGCGCTCACCGAGGAGCGAGGCTCCCTTGATCACCAACGACATCAGGCGTCCTCTCCGGCGAGCAGGTGGTAGAGCACGGCCATCCGCACGGCCAGCCCGCTGGAGACCTGCTCCAGGATCACCGACTGGGCGGCGTCCGCCGCGTCGGCGGCGATCTCGAGGCCGCGGTTCATCGGCCCGGGGTGGCAGATGGGCACGTCGGGCTTCAGGCGCGCGAGCCGGTCGCGGGTGAGGCCGTAGCCGACGGTGTACTCCCGCGCGCTCGGGAAGTAGCCGCCCGCCATCCGCTCCCGCTGGACGCGCAGCATCATGACCGCGTCCGCCTCGGGGAGCACGGCGTCGACGTCGTACGACGTCTCGAAGCCGGCCGCGGCCGACCACGTCGCGATGCCGCTCGGCATCAGTGTGGGCGGGGCGACGACGGTGACCCGGGCCCCGAGCCGGGTCAGGCACAGCACGTTGCTGCGGAAGACGCGGCTGTGGGTCAGGTCGCCGATGATCGCGACGTGCCGGCCCTCGAGCGATCCGAGGCGACGCTGCAGCGTGTAGGCGTCGAGCAGCGCCTGCGTGGGGTGCTCGTGCATCCCGTCGCCGGCGTTGACCACCGAGGCCTCGACCCACTCGCTGACCTGCTGCGCCGCGCCGCTGGCGGGGTGGCGGATCACCAGCCCGTCCACACCCATCGCGCAGACGGTGAGCACGGTGTCACGCAGGCTCTCGCCCTTCGACGCGCTCGAGCCCTTCGCGCTGATGTTGATGACGTCGGCCGAGAGCCACTTGCCGGCGATCTCGAAGCTCGACCGCGTGCGGGTGGAGTCCTCGAAGAACATGTTGACGACCGTGCGGCCGCGCAGCGCGGGGAGCTTCTTGACCTCGCGCGACTGCACGTCGTGCATGTCGGCCGCGGTCGTGAAGACCTCCTGGATGGCGTCGGCGGACAGGTCGTCGATGGAGAGCAGGTGCTTCACGCGATCGTCACCTCGTCCACGCCGTCGATCTCGGTGAGCCGCACGCTCACCCGCTCGGTCCGGGCACTGGGCAGGTTCTTCCCGACGTGGTCGGCGCGGATCGGCAGCTCGCGGTGCCCGCGGTCGACCAGGACCGCGAGGCGTACGGCGGCCGGCCGCCCGAGGTCGGCCAGGGCGTCGAGGGCGGCTCGGATGGTCCGGCCGGAGAACAGCACGTCGTCGACCAGGACGACCACCAGGCCGTCGATCCCTCCCGGGGGGAGCGACGTCTTGCGCGACGCCCGGGTGGGCTGGGACCGCAGGTCGTCGCGGTACATCGTCACGTCCAGCTCCCCCACCGCCAGGGGCGTGCCCTCGACGGCGGCGATCCGCTCCCCCAGCCGCCGGGCCAGGGGGACCCCCCGGGTGTGGAGCCCGAGGAGCACCAGGTCGTCGGAGCCCTTGTTGCGCTCGAGGATCTCGTGGGAGATGCGGGTCAGCGCCCGGGAGACGTCACGGGCGTCGAGGACGGTGCGCGGGGCCGGTGGATGGTCGCCGGCATCGCGGGGGGATGCATCGCGGTCGGAAGCATCGCGGTGGGGAGCGTCGCGGTCGGAAGCATCGCGGTGGGAAGCATCGCGGTGGGAAGCATCATGGACAGGGGCGTCGGACATGGCCCGGACCTCCTTCTCCGCCTCACGGGACGGCTCGTTAAAGGATGTCGATCGGCGCCGACCCTACCGTGCCGACCGGGCACGTCGTTCCCACTGACAGCGCCGACCGGGCACGTCGTTCCCACTGAGACGAACCAAGTGCCCGGTCGGCACGGTGAGAACGAACCAAGTGCCCGGTCGGCACGGTGAGAACGAACCAAGTGCCCGGTCGGCAGGGTTGGGAACGAACGAGGTGCCCGGTCAGCGCTCCAGGATGGCGACGACGCCCTGGCCGCCCGCCGCACAGATCGAGATGAGCGCGCGACCCGAGCCCTTCTGGGCGAGCAGCTTCGCGGCGACCGGGATGATCCGGCCCCCCGTGGCGGCGAACGGGTGGGCGGCGGCGAGCGAGGAGCCGTTGACGTTGAGCTTGTCGCGGTCGATCGCCCCCAGCGGCGCGTCGAGGCCCAGCCGCTCCTTGCAGAACACCGGGTCCTCCCAGGCGGCCAGGGTGGCGAGCACCTGCGAGGCGAACGCCTCGTGGATCTCGTAGTAGTCGAAGTCCTGCAGGGTCAGGCCGTTGCGCTCCAGCATCCGGGGCACGGCGTACGCCGGCGCCATGAGCAGGCCCTCGTGGCCGGTGACGTAGTCGGCCGCTGCGGTCTCGGCGTCGACGAGGTGGGCCAGCACGGGGAGCCCGCGCTCCTCGGCCCACTCGTCGGAGGAGAGCAGCACGACCGAGGCGCCGTCGCTGAGCGGCGTGCTGTTGCCGGCGGTCATGGTCGCGGCCTCGCCCTTGCCGAAGACCGGCTTGAGCGTGGCCAGCTTCTCCACCGACGAGTCGGGACGGAGGTTGTTGTCGCGCTCCACGCCCCGGAACGGCGTCACGAGGTCGTCGTGGAAGCCCTCGTCGTACGACCGCGCGAGGTTGTGGTGGGAGCGCGCGGCGAGCTCGTCCTGCGCCTCCCGGCTGATCCGCCACTCCAGCGCCGTGAGGGCGGCGTGCTCGCCCATCGACATCCGGGTGCGGGGCTCGGAGTTCTGGGGGATCTCGAGACCGATGTCGCCGGGCCGGATCGCACCGAGCGCCTTGAGGCGGCTCGGGGTGTCCTTCGCGGCGTTGACCTTCATCAGCTTCTTCCGCAGCCGGTCGCTGATCGCGACAGGGGCGTCCGACGTGGTGTCCGTGCCGCCGGCGACGCCGGAGTCGATGATGCCGAGGGCGATCTTGTTCGCCACCTGGATGGCCGCCTGCAGACCGGTGCCGCAGGCCTGCTGGAGGTCCACCGCCGGCGTCTCCGCGGCGAGCCTGCTGCCCAGGACGCACTCGCGCGAGAGGTTGAAGTCGCGGGCGTGCTTGAGCACGGCCCCGGCGACCACCTCGCCGAGGCGCTCCCCCTGGAGGTCGAACCGGTCGGCCAGGCCGTCGAGGGCGGCGGTGAGCATCTCCTGGTTGGACACGCCGGCGTAGACGGTGTTGGACCGGGCGAACGGGATGCGGTTGCCGCCGAGGACGGCGACTGGACGGGTCGAGGCCTGCATGGCGGTGGCTCCTGCGGGTCGGGGATCGGCGATCGTGGCTCCTATCCTTGCCGGTGCGGGGTGTGCGGCCAATCGACTGAGGGGCACGTCACGAAATGTGGACTCCCAGTTGCACACCTAGTTACATGTCGGCACCACCACCACCGTCGGAGGATTCCCGTCCATGAGCGACCGCTACCAGGGTTTCGTGTCCACCCCGATCGGCAAGCTGCTGGTCAAGAACCTCGGCCTGCCCAGCCCGACCCCGCTCGAGCGCTGGCGCGAGGGGGCGCCCCTCGTCGACGGTCCCGTCGTGCTCGGCGGCCACGGTCGGCTCGCAGCATCGCTGCGGGGCGTCCTCGACGGTCTCGACGTCGACTCGCGGACCGACCTGCCCGAGGGCGAGCGCGCCAAGGCCCTCGTCTTCGACGCCACCGCGATCACGGACTCGGCCGGACTGGTCGCCCTCCAGCAGTTCTTCACGCCGCTGATGCGGCGCCTGCGCACCTGCCCCCGCCTGGTGGTCCTCGGCACGCCCCCCGAGCAGGTGGCCGGCTCGGAGCGGGTGGCGCAGCGCGCCCTCGAGGGCTTCACGCGCTCGCTGGCCAAGGAGGTCGGCCGTGGCGGCACCGCCCAGCTGGTCCACGTCTCCCCGGACGCCACCGACGACGCGATCGCCTCCACGCTCGCGTTCCTGCTGTCGCCGAAGTCGGCGTACGTCTCCGGCCAGGTCGTGCGGATCGGCACGCACGGCGCGACCACCGCGGACCCCGTCACCGACTGGGCCCGACCGCTGGAGGGCAAGGTCGCCCTGGTCACCGGAGCCAGCCGCGGCATCGGCGAGGAGATCGCTCGCGTGCTCCACCGCGACGGGGCCACGGTCGTCGGCCTCGACGTCCCCCAGGCGGCCAGCGAGCTCCAGGCCCTGGTGCGTGAGCTCGACGGGGACCACCTCGTCCTCGACATCACCGCCAAGGACGCCCCGCAGCGGATCGCCCACCACCTCCGCGAGCACCACGGCGGCGTCGACGTCGTCGTCCACAACGCCGGGATCACCCGCGACCGCCGGCTGGCCAACATGGCCGACGACCGGTGGAGCAGCGTCGTCGCGGTCAACCTCTCCGCACCCGAGCGCATCACCCGGGAGCTCCTCGACCAGGGCGTCGTCAACCCGGGCGGCCGGATCGTCGGTGTGGCCTCGATCGCCGGCATCGCCGGCAACGTCGGCCAGACCAACTACGCCGCCTCCAAGGCTGGCGTCATCGGGCTGGTCGAGAGCCTGCGCGACGACCTGTCGGACGGGATCACGGTCAACGCCGTCGCCCCGGGCTTCATCATCACGCAGATGACGGCCGCAGTGCCGTTCGCGACCCGCGAGGTGGGCCAGCGGCTGAACTCGCTGTCGCAGGGCGGACTGCCGGTCGACGTCGCCGAGACGATCGCGTGGTTCGCGAGCCCCGGGTCGGGGGCGGTCAACGGCAACGTCGTCCGCGTGTGCGGCCAGATGATGCTGGGAGCCTGACGTGGACGGGGTGCGCAGCCTCGTACGAGCGGCCCTGCCCGCCGTACCGGTCGTGAACCTGCTCCCCGGGATCCGCAAGACCGGTGAGCCGCTGGCCGGCCTGGCCCACGAGCGCACCGCCGAGGTCCGCCGCGAGCACGTCGACCGCTACGCCGCCGTGTGCGGGTTCCCCCGCAAGGACACCGTCCCGCTCACCTATCCCCACCTGCTGGCGTTCCCCCTCCACATGGCGATCATGGCCGAGCCGGCGTTCCCGTGGCCGGCGGTCGGGATGGTGCACCTGGAGAACGTCGTCACCAGGCACCGCCCGGTCCGCGTCGGGGAGCGGCTCGACCTGCGCGTCGGTGTCGACGCGCCACGGGCGCACCCCCGCGGGGCGCTCGTGGACTTCGGTGCCAGTGCGTTCGCCGGCGACGAGCTCGTGTGGGAGTCCACGTCGACCTACCTGCGCCGGGGCGCGTCCGCCGACGGCGAGCCCGGGGACTCGCTCGCCCTGCCGCCCGCGCCGGAGGGCGGCCTGCAGTGGCACCTCCCCGGTGACCTCGGTCGGCGCTACGCCGCGGCCTCGGGCGACCACAACCCGATCCACCTGCACCCCCTGACGGCCCGGGCCTTCGGCTTCCCCCGGCAGATCGCGCACGGCATGTGGAGCCTGGCCCGGTGCGTCGCGGCGCTGGAGAACCGCCTGCCAGATGCGGTGACGGTCGGGGCGGCGTTCCGCAAGCCGATCCTGCTGCCGGGGACGGTCGCGTTCGGCCACGCGGTCGACGGCGACTCCCACTCCTTCGGCCTGACGCGTCCCGAGGACGGTGCCGCGCACCTGGTCGGGCAGGCCCGCCCGCTGTGAGGTTCGTGGGCGTGTCGCACTGTTCTGGTGGGTCGCAACACCCTGGACCGTAGCGATCACCCGGTCAGCCGGGTGACCGACCGGGCCCGGCGTCAGCCGCGCGGGCGGCCGAACCGGACGGTGCGGACGACCGGCCGGGTGCCGGTCGGCACCGTGACGGCCTGGGAGAACGTGCCGGTCGCCGGTGACCACACACCGAGGTCGCTGACGCCGTTGCCGTCCCAGTCACCGACGACCGGGAGGTCCCCGGCGACGCCGAGCTGACGCACCTCCAGCACCGCGAGGCCGTCGGCGCCGACCGTGCGGAGGGTGAACACCGCGGTCGCCTGGTCGAACACGCCGAGGTCGGTGCGACCGTCGCCGTTCCAGTCGCCCGTCACGGGCAGGTCGTCCGCATCGCCCAGCCAGACCGGAGACGTGGAGCCGTCGGGCATCCGCGGCCAGAAGGTCCCGCCGGCCGAGCGTCGTACGCCGATGTCGGTGACGCCGTTGCCGTCCCAGTCGCCGCTCACGGGCTGGTCGGAGGGGACACCGAACCGGACCCGGGTGACCTGTCCCGGCCCCAGGCGCAGCTTGAAGAGGCTGCGACGGGGGGTGCGGACACCCACGTCGACCTGGCCGTCGCCGTTCCAGTCCCCGAGCAGCGGCTCGTCCGAGGCCCGGCCGAACGGCACCGCGATCGGAGCGGCCCCGGGCTGGGCCACCAGGAACGTGGACCTCCGGCCCCGGCGGAACACCGCGACCTCCGCGCGCCGGTCGCCGACGAAGTTGCCGGCGAGCGGGACGTCGAGGCAGTTCTGCGAGGTGATGGCGCCGTAGCCGTACGGGGTCCCGGCGAACCAGGGACTCACCACCGACCGTCCGACCTTCTCCTCGAAGTGCAGGTGGGAGCCGCGGGAGTTGCCCGTGTCGCCGACGGTGCCGAGCATCGTGCCCTGGTCGACGCGCTGACCCACGGCGACGGTGACGCTCGCCAGGTGGGCGTAGAGGGAGGACTCCTCGTTGCCGTGGTCGACGACGACCCACAGCCCGTAGCCGCCTCGAGCCGTCGAGTACGCCGTCGTCACCACGCCGGGAGCGGCCGCGACCACGGGTGCGCCGAGGTCGGGGTTCCGGTTGAAGTCGATCGCCTTCGTGCTGGGGCTGTGACCGGCTCGCGTGGACCCGGTCCACGTCTCGCCGCACGGGAACGGCACCTGGTACGGCGTCGACGGCGCGGCCCAGGCGGGCAGCGTCGAGGCGGTCACCGCCAGGCAGGCGGCGCCGGAGACGGCGGCCAGGAACGGGGTACGGGTGCGCACGAAGGGTCCTCGTCACGGGAGGGCTCAGGCGTCACAGACGCCACAGAAGTGCTCACCGTAGCCACATGCGACACGCCAGTCACGAAATGCCGAGAACTACAACGGTGTAATGCTATGGGCGGTCGTCGCGCACCCGGATGAGGCCCTCCTGCGCGACCGTGGCCACCAGCTCGCCCCCCTGGCTGAACACCCGTGCCGTCGCCAGGCCCCGACCGCCGCCGGCGAACGGCGCGACCTGGTCGTAGAGCCACCACTCGTCCGCCCGGAACGGGCGATGGAACCAGATGGCGTGGTCGAGGGAGGCCGGCATCAGCCGGGGCGAGGCGAGGGTGATGCCGTGCGGCACGAGCGCGGCGCCCAGCAGCGTCAGGTCGCTGGCGTAGGTGAACGCCGCCGCCTGCAGCGTCGGCTCGTCCGCGAGCGTGCCGTCCACGCGGATCCACAGCCGCGAGCGGGCCGGGTGCGCCGGGTCGTCCGGCAGTCCCATGCCCGAGACGCCGACGTAGCGCACGTCGAGGGCCGACCACTCCCGCTCCCACTGCTCCGCGGCCTCGGGGCCGCGCTGGCGCGCCAGCTCGACCAGCGGCAGGCCCTCCTCGGGCGGGACCACCTCGGGCATGGCGTCCTGGTGCTCCAGGCCCTGCTCGGGCCGCTGGAAGCTGGCCGTCATGTAGAAGATCGGACGGCCGTGCTGACGCGCCGCGACGCGCCGGGTGGCGAAGCTGCGGCCGTCGCGGATGCGCTCGACGTCGTAGACGATGGGTACGGCGGTGTCGCCGGGCCGCAGGAAGTAGGAGTGCAACGAGTGCAGGCGGAGCTCGGGGTCGACGCTCCGGGTCGCCGCCACCACGGACTGGGCGGCGACCTGCCCGCCGAACACCCGCTGCCGCTCGGTCCTCGCCTGCGAGCCGCGGTAGAGGTCCACCTCGAGCTGCTCGAGCTCGAGGAGGCCGGCGAGCTCCTGCGCGCTGCCCGCCATCAGCGCTCGGTCCAGCCCGGGTCGCCCTCGCCGCGGTCCTCGTCGAGGCCGGCCAGGAACTGCTCGAACTGCTGGCCGATCTCCTCCCCGGTGGGCAGCGGCTGGTCGGCGGCCAGGAGCGAGGTGCCGGACTCCTCGGCCTCGCGGAAGGCGTCGTACTGCGCCTCGAGCCCGCGGACGACCTCGGAGACCTCGTCGTGCTCGGCGAGGTAGTCGCTGATCTCGTTCTCGGTCTCCTCGGCCCGCCGGCGCAGGTCGGTGAGGTCGATCGTCAGCCGTCCGCCGACCTCGAGCTGCTCCAGCAGCGAGACGGCGGCCCGGGGGTACTCCATCTGCGCGAGGTAGTGGGGGATGTGGGCGACGAAGCCGAGGGCGTCGTGGCCCCACTCGCCGAGCCGGATCTCCAGCAGCGCCTGCGCACTGGCGGGCACCCGCAGCTCGCCCTGCCAGGGGCTCTCCCCCGTGACCAGCTCGGGTCGGTTGGCGTGCGGGGTGATCGCGATCGGGCGAGTGTGCGGGACGGCCATCGGCACCGCCCCCAGGCCCACGACCCGGGAGACGCCGAAGTGCTCCACGACCTCGCGGGCCGCGTGGGCGAAGCCCTCCCAGCGGATGTCCGGCTCGGGACCGTGCAACAGCAGGAGCGGGGTGCCGCCGGTGTCGCGCAGCGCGCGCACCACCAGCCGGGGCGCCTCGTAGTCGTCGTAGTGGTCGCGGACGAACGTCACCGGCGGCCGACGCGCGCGGTAGTCGTGCAGCGCGTCGACGTCGAAGGTCGCGACCACCTTGGCGTCCGAGAGACGAGCGACGTGGCGGGCGGCGAGCTCGGCAGCCTTCCCCGCGTCGAGGAAGCCCGTCAGGACGCAGACCATCGTCAGGTCGCCGGCGTCGGCGAGCACCTCGGCCTCGTCGACGATGTGCACCAAGCGCTCTGACATGTCCTCAGCCTAGTGAGCCGTGCGAGCGGGCCACGGGTGGCACCACCCGACGTGAGCCGGGACACAGCCCGGGCAGGACGCCGAGAGTGTCGGGGATGGTTACCGAGGGGTAACGTACGTCCAGCCCGACACCCCACTCCCAGGAGCAGCCCGTGCCCCGTCCCCAGCGAGAGGTCGTCTTCGTCGACGGCGTGCGCACCCCCTTCGGCAAGGCCAAGGGGCAGTACGCCGAGACGCGCGCCGACGACCTCGTCATCAAGTGCATCAGCGAGCTCATGCGGCGCAACCCCGGGCTCCCGCCCGAGCGCGTGGACGAGGTCGCCGTGGCCGCCACCACCCAGATCGGCGACCAGGGACTCACCATCGGCCGCACGGCCGCGCTCCTCGCGGGCCTGCCGCAGAGCGTGCCCGGCTTCGCCGTCGACCGGATGTGCGCCGGTGCCATGACGGCCGTGACGACGACCGCGTCGGGCATCGCCTTCGGCGCGTACGACGTCGCGATCGCCGGGGGCGTCGAGCACATGGGGCGCCACCCCATGGGTGAGGGCGTCGACCCCAACCCGCGGATCATCTCCGAGAGGATCGTCGACCCCGACGCGCTCGTCATGGGCAAGACCGCGGAGAACCTGCACGACCGCTACCCCACGATCACCAAGGAGCGGGTCGACGCCTACGCCGTCCGCAGCCAGCAGAAGACCAAGGCGGCCTACGACCGCGGCGCGCTCCAGCCCGACCTGGTGCCGGTCGCGACCCGGTCCACCGAGGCGGGCTGGGGCCTGGCCACGACCGACGAGCCGATGCGCCCGGAGACCTCGATGGAGTCCCTCGCCGGGCTCAAGACGCCGTTCCGGGCACACGGCAACGTCACGGCCGGCAACGCCGCGGGCATCAACGACGGCGCGACCGCCGCCCTGCTCGCCGACGAGGAGACCGCGCGCGAGCTCGGCCTGCCGGTCAAGATGCGGCTGGTCGGCTACTCCTTCGTCGGCGTGGAGCCCGAGGTGATGGGCGCGGGCCCGATCCCGGCGACCGAGAAGGCGCTACGCCTGGCGGGCCTCACCATCGACGACATCGACGCGTTCGAGGTGAACGAGGCGTTCGCCGTGCAGGTGCTCGCCTTCCTGGAGCACTTCGGGATCGCCGACGACGACGAGCGCGTCAACCCCTACGGCGGCGCCATCGCCATGGGCCACCCGCTCGCCTCCTCCGGCGTGCGCCTGATGACCCAGCTCGCCGCGCAGTTCGAGGAGCGCCCCGAGGCGCGCTACGGACTGACCACCATGTGCATCGGCATCGGCATGGGCGGGACCGTCATCTGGGAGAACCCCCACTGGCAGGGCCAGGCGGACCAGGCCGGCACCGACTCGACGGGAGACGACAAGTGAGCACCACCACCCTCGACATCACCGCCCGCGCCGAGGCCATCCGGTCCGACGCGGAGCGGGTGACCCAGGCGCACCTGCGCACGGTCGCCCTCCCGGGCGCGACCGTCGGCCTGATCACCCTCGACAACGGCGAGGACCACACCAAGCCGAACACCTTCGGCCCCGGGTCGCTGCTCGCCCTCGACGCCGCCATCGACGCCGCGCTCGCCGACGACGCCATCGACGCGATCGCCATCACCGGCAAGCCGTTCATCCTCGCGGCGGGGGCCGACCTGACGGCGATCCAGGGCGGCGGGCCGGACGCCGTGCGCGTCGTCGCCGAGCTCGGCCACCACGTCTTCCGCAAGCTGGGCGAGGGCGGCAAGCCGTCGTTCGGGTTCATCAACGGTCTCGCGCTCGGCGGTGGCCTCGAGGTCGCGCTGCACTGCACCTACCGCACGGTGATGGACAGCGCCCCGGCGCTCGGCCTGCCCGAGGTCATGCTCGGGCTGGTTCCCGGCTGGGGCGGCGCCTGGCTCGTGCCGAACCTCCTCGGCGCGGACAAGGCCGTGACCCTGATCCTGGAGAACCCCCTCAACCAGGGCAGGACCCTGGGCGGGAGGGCGGCGTACGACGTCGGCCTGGCCGACGCCTGCTTCGGTGGCGTGGACTTCCTCGAGCAGTCCCTGCTCTGGGCCGCGAGCGTGCTCCGCGGCGAGACGTCGCCTGCGCGACCCGAGGTCGACCGGGGCGAGGCGTGGGACGCGGCGGTCGCGCGCGGCCGGGCGGTCGTCGACGCCAAGACCGGCGGCGGCTCCCCCGCGGCCAGGAAGGCCGTGGAGCTCATCGCGGCGGCGCGGGACACCGACCGCGACACCGGCTTCGCGGCCGAGGACGACGCCCTGGAGGAGCTGTCGCGGACGCCGGAGCTGCTCGCCTCCCTCTACGCCTTCGACCTCGTGCAGAAGCGGGCCAAGCGCCCGGCCGGCGCACCTGACCGGTCGCTGGCGCGTCCGGTGACCAAGGTCGGGATCGTGGGAGCGGGCCTGATGGCCAGCCAGCTCGCGCTGCTCTTCGTACGCCGCCTCGAGGTCCCCGTCGTCCTCACCGACCTCGACCAGGAGCGGGCCGACCAGGGCGTGGCCTACGTGCACGCCGAGCTCGACAAGCTCCTCGCCAAGGGCCGGCTCAGCCAGGACAGGGCCAACCGGCACAAGGCGCTCGTCACCGGGACGACGGACAAGGGGACCCACTTCGCCGACGCCGACTTCGTCATCGAGGCGGTCTTCGAGGAGATGGGCGTCAAGAAGGCGGTCTTCGCCGACGTGGAGAAGGTCGTCTCGCCCGAGTGCGTGCTCGCCACCAACACCTCGTCGCTGTCGATCACCGAGATGGCAGCCGACCTGGAGCACCCCGAGCGGGTCGTGGGCTTCCACTTCTTCAACCCCGTCGCGGTGATGCCGCTCCTCGAGATCGTCAAGGGCGAGCGGACCGACGACGCGACCCTGGCCACGGCGTTCGCCACGGGCAAGGCGCTCAAGAAGACGTCGATCCTGTGCCAGGACAGCCCGTCCTTCATCGTCAACCGGCTGCTCGGCCGCTTCATGTCCGAGGTCGGCCGGATCGTCGACGAGGGGACGCCCGTGGAGGTGGCTGACAGCGCCTTCGCCGGCATCGCCCCCATGCCGCCTTATCAGCTCCTGGCGCTCGTCGGCCCGGCGATCGCGCTGCACAACGTAGAGACGCTGCACCAGGCGTTCCCGGACCGCTTCCACGTCTCCCCCGCCCTCGAGCGGGTCGTGACGGCGCGCAAGGGGTCGTACTACGGACAGGACGGGGCCATCGACCCCGAGGTGTCGGCGCTCCTGGAGCAGCCGGCGTCGCCGGTCGTGCTGAGCGCGGAGGAGGTCCGGGAGCGGACGCTGGCCGGGCTGGCCGAGGAGGCCCGCCTGATGCTCGACGAGGGCGTCGTGGCAGCTCCTGAGGACATCGACCTCGCGATGATCACGGGCGCCGGGTTCTCGTTCTGGAACGGCGGGCTGACCTTCCTGCTCGACGTCTCCGGGATCAGCGAGAAGGCGACGGGCCGCCGCTTCCACTGATCCGCAAGCACACCAGAGAGGTTCGGCCGGTCTCCGGCCGAACCTTTCTGCGTCGTGGGAGCGTCATGGCAGGTGACACAGCCCCACGACTCCCTGGAGCCCTGATGACCCGACGCGATCCGGCGGCCTTCGCCGAGTTCGTCGCCGCCCGGTCCGCGGCCCTGCACCGCTCGGCGTACCTCATGGTCGGGGAGCGACACCTCGCGCAGGACCTGCTCCAGGAGGCGCTCACCAAGACGTACGTCGCCTGGCCGCGGCTGCGTGACCCCGCCAAGGCGGAGGCGTACACGCGCAGGGTCATCACGACCACGGCGATCTCCTGGTACCGCCGCAAGTCGTGGCAGGAACGCCCCAGCGACACGATCCCCGAGGCCAGCCATGCCGGGCACGGCGAGGACCTGGTCCGCCGGCAATGGGTGTGGGACGCGCTGCAGGCACTGCCGCCGCGGCAGCGCGCCGCCATCGTCCTGCGCTACTACGAGGACCTCACCGAGGCCCAGACCGCCGACGCGCTCGGTTGCGCCGTCGGCACCGTGAAGAGCCAGGTCCACGCAGGTCTGGCCACCCTCCGCAAGACCCTCGACTCCCACGGCGGCGAGCACCTCGCGCTGCTCCCCCGCGACCTGACGGTGGTGAACCCATGACCGGACTCCTCAACGACGTGATGCACGAGCGGGCCGACTCCCTCGACGCGCCCCGGCTCGACCTCGATGCCATCATCCGCGACGGCGACCAGCGTCGGAGCCGGCGGTTCCGGACGGTCGCGGGCGGCCTCGTGGCCGCGTCGCTGGTCGTGGCAGGCGGCGTGGCACTTCCCGGGCTGCTGCCCGGCGGCGACCGAGACAGGGACGTCGCTGCATCGGTGCATTCGTACGACGTCGCCTACGCGCTCGGGCGCACGATCCACGACGGGCCCCGCACCGTCGAGACCGACGTCCGGATCGCCGCCTTCGTGCAGGGAGTCAGCGGCTACGTCGTGGCCGACGAGTGGGCCCGGGTCCACACGGTCGTCGACGGTGAGACGACCGAGGTGGGTCGGCTCGCCGACGCCGGGCGCGGCGGCCGGATCGTCTCCGACGACGACGTCGTGGCCTGGGTGGACGAGGCGGACGGCGGCACGCTCAGCGTTCTCGACCTCGCGACGGGAGAGCGCGTGGACGTGCCTGTCGACGAGTGGCCCGGTGACCCTGTCTCCATGGAACCCGGGCGCATCGGCGGCGGGAGCGCGTACATCGCTGCCGTGGACGGGGCGACGGTCTATGTCGCGGACGCCCGGGGCGCGATGGCGTGGGACGCCCTGGACGGCGACGAGCCCGTGCTCCTCCCCGGGCCGGACGGCGCGGAGGTGGAGGTGCGCGACGTCCAGGACGGACAGATCCTGCACGTCGTGCGCACGTTCGAGCCCGAGGAGCGCAACGGGAGGACGCTCATGGTCCAGGTGCCCGAGCAGCGGATCGGGCGCGACCTCGAGGACGGGCGCAGCGTGCCGGGGGTGAGGGGCGTGCTGTCCCCCGACGGTCGCTCGCTGGCCTACTACGTCGAACGGAGGAGGGTGGACCTCGTGTTCGAGTACACGACGTCGGTGGGCGACGCCGACGGGGACGAGTGGACGACCGTCACCTCGGACGAGCACGACAACATCACAGTGGCGCAGTGGCTGGACGCGGACACGTTCACCGCGATCGGGTCGACCCTGCCCGACGAGCGCTTCCGCTCCGGGTCGTCCGCCGATGAGCCGTCAGCCGGCGTGGCGTACCTCCTGACGTGCGAGACCAGCACCGGTACCTGCGCGAGCGTACGACCGTACGAGCGCGGGATGGTGCTGCCGACGGGGATGGGCTACTTCCGGTAGGTCAGCGGCCCGGGCGCGCCTCGACGGGCGTGCGCCCGTCCTCGTGCGCCGTCATCTCCTCGACGATCCCACGGGCGAGGGTCTGGGCGTCCAGGCCGATGCGGGTGAGGATCACGTCGCGCTTGGCGTGGTCGAGGAACTCCTGCGGGATGCCGTGGAGGCGGAACGGCGTGGTCACGCCCGCGTCGTTCAGGGTCTGGAGCAGGGTGGCACCGACTCCTCCGACGCGGCCGTTGTCCTCGACGCTCACGACCAGCCGGTGCTCGCGGGCCAGCTCGACGATGGCGGGGTCCACGGGCTTGACCCAGCGGGGGTCGACGACGGTGACGCCGATCCCCTGAGCCACGAGGCGCTCGGCGACGTCGACGCAGGTGGCGGCCATCGAGCCGACGGCGACCAGCAGGACGTCCTTGGTGCCGGAGCGGACGAGGACGTCCGCGCCGCCGGCCCTCCCGACGGCCGGGATGTCCGCCGGCGGCGGCCCCTTGGGGAACCGGACGACGGTCGGGGCGTCGGCCACCTCGACGGCCTCGTCCAGCAGCTCGTGGAGCCGGGCGACGTCGCGCGGAGCCGCGAGCCGGAGCCCGGGCACCACCTGCAGGATCGACATGTCCCACATGCCGTTGTGGCTCGCGCCGTCGTCGCCGGTCACCCCGGCGCGGTCGAGCACGAACGTGACCCCGCACCGGTGCAGCGCGCAGTCCATCAGCACCTGGTCGAACGCCCGGTTGAGGAACGTGGCGTAGACGGCGAAGACCGGGTGCAGCCCGCCCATCGCCAGGCCGGCGGCCGACGTCGCGGCGTGCTGCTCGGCGATGCCGACGTCGAAGGTGCGATCGGGCCAGCGACGCGCGAAGGCGTCGAGGCCCACCGGGTGCATCATCGCCGCGGTGATGGCGACGACGTCGGGTCGCCGCTCGCCGACGGCGACGATCGCCTCCGAGAAGTGGTCGGTCCAGATCTTGCCCTTGGGCTTCTCGGCCCCGGTCTGCACGTCGAAGGGGCCGGGGGCGTGGAACTGGTCGGCCTCGTGGCGCTCGGCGGGGTCGTAGCCGAACCCCTTGCGGGTGATCGCGTGCACGATCACCGGGCCGTCGAACCGCTTCGCGTTGGTCAGCGCCTGCTCCACGGCCGCGCGGTCGTGGCCGTCGACCGGGCCGACGTACTTGAGGCCGAGGTCCTCGAAGAGGCCCTGGGGGGCGATCGCGTCCTTCATGCCCTTCTTGACGGCGTGGAGGGCGTCGTACGCCGCGTGGCCGACACCCGGGACGGCGTTGAGCCGCTTCTTGACGAGGTCGAGGACCTGCTCGTAGCGCGGGTTGGTGCGCAGCGAGGTGAGCGCGGTGGCCAGCCCGCCGATCGTCGGCGTGTAGGAGCGCTCGTTGTCGTTGACCACGATCACGAGGCGGCTGTCGTGGGCGATGGCGATGTTGTTGAGGGCCTCCCAGGCCATCCCGCCGGTCAGGGCCCCGTCGCCGATGACGGCGACGACGTGGCGGTCCTCGCCGCGGATGCGGTAGGCCTTGGCCAGTCCGTCGGCGTAGGACAGCGCGGTCGAGGCGTGGCTGTTCTCGACGAGGTCGTGCTCGGACTCGGCGCGGCTGGGGTAGCCGCTGATGCCGCCCTCACGACGGAGCGTGCCGAAGTCTGCCGCGCGTCCGGTGACGAGCTTGTGGACGTAGGACTGGTGGCCGGTGTCGAGCACCACCTTGTCGCGCGGGGAGTCGAAGACGCGGTGGATGGCCAGGGTCAGCTCGACGACGCCGAGGTTGGGGCCGAGGTGCCCGGAGTTGGTCGCGACGGTGCTGATCAGCCGGTCGCGGATCTCGCTCGCCAGCTCGGCCAGCTGGTCCGACGAGAGCCCGCGGAGGTCGGCGGGCGAGGTGATCGCAGCGAGGTGGCCCATGCGACCCGAGTCTATTTCATGGCTGGTCGATCACCACTTCATGGCCGGTCGATCACCGCGACCGCCGGCTCGTGCAGGCTGCCCACCCACACCCGTCCCTCGTGCTCCCGCACGCCGGTCACCATGTGGTAGCCCTCGTCGGCGAGGTCGAGGTCGTGGACCAGGCCGCCGGTGGCGTCGTACGCCTGGACCCGGATGGTGCGCTTCGGCTTGGGCTGCAGCTTCTCCGGGATGCGCGTGACGGCCCGGCGGAGCGGCAGCGGAGCCTTCTGCAACCGCTCCACGAGAGGGTCCGTGGGGCTGGCGATGGTCACCCAGATGTGACCGTCGCTGCCGCGGCTGATGTTGTCGGGGTAGCCCGGCAGGTCGTCGACGAGCAGGTCCCGCTGCCCGGCCCTCGACCCGGACAGCCAGTGCCGTACGACGGTCCGCGCCGCCGTCTCGGCGACGCACACGTTCGACTCGTCCTCGGCGAGCGCCACCCCGTTGGCGAAGGCGAGCCCGTCGAGCACCGTCGTCACCGTGCCGTCGACGTCGCGACGCAGCAGCCGCCCGGTGCGGGTCAACTGGACGAAGTCGTCCTTCCACCGCTCGATCCCGAAGTGGCGCGAGGAGTCGCTGAACCAGATGGTGCCGTCGGCCTGGAGGGCCGCGTTGTTGCAGAAGCGCATCGGCACCCCGTCCACCTCGCCGACCATGACGTCCACCCGCCCGGTGTCGGGCGCGACGGCCAGCACGCCGCGGTGGGCGTCGCACACCAGCAGGCCGCCGTCGGCCATCAGCTCGATGCCCAGAGGGCGCCCGCCGGTGTTCGCCACCTCGCGCACGGTGCCCGTGTCGGGCTCCAGCGCCCAGAGGGAGCCGTCCTCGGTGCCGGTGTAGACGGTGCCGTCCGGCGCGACGACGACGTCCTCGGCGCCCTCGCCGGGGACGGCGTGCACGGTCAGGGTCATGCGCTCTCCTCGGTCGGGCTGGTTCGCGCGCAGAGCCGGCGGTAGGTCTCGGAGTCGAGGAAGGCCGGCACGATGTCGCCGGCGGCGCTGCTCAGGTCGAGGTCGGGGGCCGTCCGGGGGTCGACGAACACGATCTGCCGTCCCTCCTGGCAGTCGATGTCGGCGTCCGTCAGGTCGGTGGCAGCGACGAAGACCTGCATGCGGTCCCACGTGCCGTAGGCCGCGCCGTGGTCGACGACGAGCTCACGCCACAGCTCCAGCTCCCCCGGCTCCAGACGGATCCCTGTCTCCTCCTCCAGCTCGCGGTAGGCCGCGGGCTCGAAGTCCTCCCCGGGGTCGAGGTGACCGCCGGCGAGCCCCCACCTCTCCGGGTCGATGGGCGCGTGCTCGTCGCGCTCCTGCAGCAGGATGCGGCCCTCCCGGTCTACCAGGATCACGCCGGCGAAGGTGTGGGACCCGGGTGACGGCACCGGCGGGTGGTCGCGGACCCACCGGGTCAGGACGTCGAGCACCTGGCGCGTCGACGGGATGATGTCGAGCTCGTCCCAGCGAGCCGGCTCGACGAAGACGATCTGCCGGCCCTCCCGGCAGTCCACGTCGGCGTCGCGCAGGGTCGTCCGGGCGACGTAGACGTGGTAGCGGAAGTGCCCGTGCGGGGACTCCACCTCGAACTCCCCGAGATCGGTGAGGTCGGCCGGCGAGAGCTCGATCCCGGTCTCCTCCGCCAGCTCGCGCACCGCGCCGTCGAGCGGCGCCTCCCCCGGCTCGAGCCCGCCACCGGGGAAGCACCACGTGTCCGGCCAGACGGGGGCGTGCTCGTCACGCTCCTGCATCAGCACGTGGCCCCGCGGGTCGACGAGGGTCAGGCACACGAAGTCGGTGCGCAGGTGCGGCGGCTTCCACGCGAGCACGCGATCCAGCGTCAGGGCGGTCGCCTGGTGCAGCTCGCGGCCGTCGAGGTCGAGGGGGTCGAGGAAGACCATCTGCCAACCCTCGCCGCACACGACGTCGTGGTCGGTGACGGGCAGTCGCACCGCGAAGAGCTCGAACTCGTCGTCCTCGCCGCAGGTCTCGCTGCGGAACCGGCGCACCCCGAGGGAGTCGAGCCGAGCCGGGTCGATCTCCAGGCCCGTCTCCTCGCGGAGCTCACGGACGGCCGCCGCGAGGAAGTCCTCGCCCGCCTCGAGGTCCCCGCCCGGGTAGCCCCAGCGGCCCGGGTCGTGCAGAGCGTCGTCACCGCGCTCCTGCATGAGCAGCTGCCCGGAGGGGTTGAGGACGGCCACTGCCGCGAACCGGTGCATCTGCATGACCCTAGGGGAGCCTCACATCCGGGCGACGTAGCGACGCCCGCGCAGCGCCTCCTCCACGAGCCCGACCGCACGCCGTACGCCGAGGAGCCGGGCGTCCTCGAGCTGGAACGTCTGCACGGCTGCCTCGACCACCGCCTGGCCGGCGACGTCCTTGAGGTCGCCGCGGATCTCGCTCAGCCCCCGTCGGGTGGCCGCCTGCTGGGCCTCGACGTGGAGGACTGCGAAGCGGGCGAGGACGACCGCGTGGCGACGGAGGCCGGCGAAGCGGCGGTACTCCGAGGGGCACTGGTCGAGCAGCCAGCTGACGGCCGTGGCCTCCCAGTCCGGCGTGTCCGGCGGCCGCACCTCGTGCGGCCAGCCCGGCGGCGCCACTCCGGGGTGTCCCTGCCGCGGCTGAGGACGCCGGGGAGGTTGCGGCGCGGGGAACATCCCGGCAGTCTATCGAACACCTGTTCGACATCGCCTCGGACCAGTCAGCGAGCGGACAGGGCCTCCTCGACCGCCGCGAGGTCGGGGTCCCGCAGCCCGACGAGGTCGAGCCGCCACCACGCGTCGGGGTAGACGAGGCGGCCGGTCATCCATGACTCGTGGGTCGGGAGGAGCAGGACCTGGCAGGCCGCGTCCGGGATGCGCAGCGACGGCCGCTCGATCCCGTGCTCCGACGCCCGCGCCCACCCGCGGTGGGCGTAGAAGCGCGGCGACCCCTCCAGGAACACCAGCGGTACGTCGCTCGCCCGCGCCGCCTCGCCGGCGGCGGCCAGCAGGGCCGTGCCGGCTCCCGAGCCCTGTCGTGCCGGCAGGACCCCGAGGGGGCTCAGCACCAGGACGTCGACGAGGCGTTCGCGGGCGTCGAGCCAGGCACGGGACAGGGCGACGTACCCGACGACCTCCCCCTCGTCCTGGGCGACGAGGCCGTGGTGCAGGTCGCCGGTGGCGCGCAACCGTCCGAGCACGTCGAGGATCCCGGCTGCGTCGTCCTCGAAGGACTCCTCGATGACGCGCGCGACCCCAGCGGCGTCCGCGTCCTGCTCGGCCCTGATCTGCACGCCTCAGCCCGCCAGGAACGACCAGCGCACCTGGCGCTCGGCGTTGTCGACGTTGAGGTCCACCAGGCAGATGCTCTGCCAGGTGCCGAGGGCCAGCTCTCCGCCCAGGACGGGGACGGTGGCATGCGGCGGCACGATCGCCGGCATCACGTGGGAGCGACCGTGCCCGGGCGAGCCGTGGCGGTGCCGCCAGCGGTCGTCGGCGGGCAGCAGGTCGCCGAGAGCAGCCAGCAGGTCGTCGTCGGAGCCCGCGCCGGTCTCCATGATCGCGATCCCGGCGGTGGCGTGCGGCACGAACACGTGGAGGAGGCCGTCGCCGCGCCCCTCGACGTACGACGCGGCATCGCGCGTCAGGTCGAGCACGACCTCGTCGCCGCCCGTGCGGTAGGACCGGGTCTCGCTGTCCATCAGGCGGTCTCCTCGGCGCCGTCCCCCGCCAGCGCCTGCTCGATCCGCTCCACCTTCGCCGTGAGCTGGCCGTCGTACCCCGCCCGGATGTCGGCCTTGAGCACCAGCCCGACGCGCGGGGAGACCTCGGCGACGACGTCGACGGCGCGCTTGACCACGGCCATCACCTCGTCCCACTCCCCCTCGACGGTGGTGAACATGGCGTCCGTCCGGTTGGGCAGCCCGGACTCGCGGACCACGCGCACGGCGGCTGCGACGGCATCGGTGACGGAGCCGGACGGGTCGGCGGAGATGGGTGAGATCGAGAAGGCGACGAGCATGGGGCCACGCTAGCGGCCGGTCGGATCGCGGGTCAGGCCCCGACCCCGGGCTCGGTCACCGAGCCGCCGGGATCGGGCGTCCCGCCCTGGCAGCTCGCGCCGAACTCGGGCGCCGTGTGGCCGTCGCCGTACTCGGCGAGGAAGAGGGCGAGCCGCTCGTCGTCGGCACCGTCGAGCGCCAGCTGTGCGCCCCACACGGTCACCACGACGGGACTCGGCAGGTCCTCGTGCGGGGAGAGGATGCCGTTGGCGGGCAGCTGCTCGACGAGCTGCTCGACCTGGGCGGCGGACAGGTCCGGGTCGTGGGTGATCCAGACGGTCCCGTGCTCGAGGTCGTGCACGGCGTTCTCGTCGCGCACCGGCTCGTCGTACTGTCCGCAGTCGAGCCAGACGGGCGCGTGCGGCCCGCCCGCGGGCGGGGTCTGGGGGTAGTCGACGTCGTCCTCGCTGTGAGCGGTGCTGCCGATCTCGTAGGTCCGCACCTCCGACAGGTCCGGCGGCTCCTCCTCGATGCCCGCCAGGCTCGCGATGCCGGGAGCGGCGAGCGCGAGCCCGAGCACCAGGACGGACAGCCCCACGGACAAGGCGAGGACCAGCTTGGAGGGGCCCCCGTCGGACACCGGCGTCACCAGCTGCTCGTACGACGGCCCGACCCGTTCGTCGAGCGGGTATGGGTCCCCCGGGCGCTCGGCTGACGGGTCGGGCTCGGTCACCGCGTCAGGCTACCTGCGGGCCCCACCCGTCCCGGCCGGCTGCTCCGGGGCCGGCGCCGAGTCGTCGGGCAGGGAGCGCCCGGACACGTCTGCTGCCACGGGGGTGCGGTTCGGAGGGGTCGCGCGTGCAGGAGATCTTGCTTGCACGCACGGACAGTCAGCGCGGCACCGTCGGGCGCGAGCGTCAGCCCAGCAGCGACTTCACCAGCAGCACGAGCGCCGACGCGGCGCACAGCAGCAGCACGGCCCGGCGGAAGGCCTCACGCGGGATGCGCTGGTGGGCCCGGTGGCCGGCCCACATGGCGACGGCGACGAGTGGCAGGTAGGCCAGGGCGAGCGTGACCGAGGCGCGGGGCAGCGCGTCCTCGTACCAGAACAGCAGGACGCTCAGCACCGAGCCGACGACGAAGAACAGCGACAGCGTCCCGCGGACCTCCCGGGGCGGACGGTGTGCCATCACCAGCGCCATCGGCGGCCCGCCGATCGCGGCGGCGGTGCCGGCCGTGCCCGCCGCCAGACCGGCGCCCATCAGCGTGGCCGGGGTCTGCCGCACCTCCACCGTGTGGAGCGTGAGCCCGACGGCGACCAGCACCATCACCGCCACGACGATCCCGAGGACGCGCTCGTCGAAGGCGGTCGCCAGCCACACACCGAGGACGGTGCCGGGGATGCGCGCGGGGAGCGCCCAGCCGATCACCCGCCAGCTGATGTGGTGGCGCTCCACCCACAGCACCCCCGTCGAGACGGGGACGGCCAGCAGGAGGAGCAGCGTCGGCACGAGCGAGGGCTCGACGAGCGCGATGAGCGGCGCCCCGAGCAGGCCGAGGCCCAGGCCGATCGTGGCCTGGACGAAGCAGCCGAGCGCGACGACGACCGCGATGAGGGCGACGGTCCAGAGCGGGACGTCCGCGATCAACGAGTCGCGAGCGCGGACCGCACCAGCTCCGCGCGCGCGTCGAGCTCCTCGGTCGGCGTGGGAGGAAGCATGTCGGCCCAGGTGGTGACGTGGGACCCGCGGAGCTGGAGCACACCGAGCGGGCGGGCCAGCAGGGTCACCGACAGGTGCCCGGTGCCGTTCTCCCACTTGTTGACGTGGACGTTGCCGATGCCCTCCAGCGCCCGCAGGGCGGCGTACGTCCGACCGATGAGGCGGCCGAGCTCCACGTGCCCGTCGTCGTCGAGGTCGTCGAGCAGCTCGTGCGAGCGCGAGACGACTCCTGCGACGAACGGGAGGTTGGTCCCGCCGGGGCGGATGACCGCCAGCCGCTCGCCCTGGTGCAGGACGAGGTCCCGGCGGTCGAGGGCCGCGCACGTCTTGCACTCCGCGGGGCTCTTGCGGCGGTCGGGCTCGGGGTCGGCGTACTCGGTGAGCGGCCGCGCCCGGAGGCCCTCGGCCTCGAAGGGGAACACGTCCCAGCCCGGCATCGCGCCGAGCGGCAGGCGGCCGTCGTCACCGACGGCCGCCTGCGCACGCTCCAGGAAGTCACGACCCACGTCGCGGCCCGGCTCGCGCACCCGTCAGGCCCTGAGCAGGTTGCGCAGGACGTACTGCATGATCCCGCCGTTGCGGTAGTAGTTGGCCTCGCCCGGAGTGTCGATGCGGACGACCGCGTCGAACTCGACCTCTCCCGCCTGGACCTTCACCGTCCGCGGCGTGCTGCCGTCGTTGAGCTCCTCGATCCCGGTGATGGAGAACTCCTCCTCACCGGTCAGTCCGAGCGACTCAGCGGTCTGGCCCTCGGGGAACTGCAGCGGGATGACACCCATGCCGATGAGGTTGGAGCGGTGGATGCGCTCGTACGACTCGGCGATGACCGCCTTGACGCCCAGCAGTGCGGTGCCCTTGGCGGCCCAGTCGCGCGACGACCCCGAGCCGTACTCCTTGCCGGCGAGCACGACGAGCGGCGTGCCGGCGGCGAGGTAGTGCTCGGACGCCTCGAACACGCTGGTGACCTCGCCACCGTCGGTGAAGTCGCGCGTCACGCCGCCCTCGGTGCCGGGGGCCAGCTGGTTGCGCAGCCGGATGTTGGCGAAGGTGCCGCGGATCATCACCTCGTGGTTGCCGCGCCGCGAGCCGTAGGAGTTGAAGTCGCGCTGGTCGACGCCGTGCTCGGCGAGGTAGCGGCCCGCCGGGCTGTCCTTCTTGATCGCGCCGGCCGGGCTGATGTGGTCGGTCGTGACCGAGTCGCCCAGCTTGAGCAGCACCCGGGCGCCGGAGATGTCGGTGACCGGCTCCGGCTCCGGCGGCATGCCGTCGAAGTAGGGAGGCTTGCGGACGTACGTCGACTCCTGGTCCCACTCGAAGGTCTTGCCGTCGGGCGTGGGCAGGGAGCGCCACTGCTCGTCCCCGGCGAAGACGTCCTCGTAGCTCGAGTCGAACATGTCCGAGCTGATCGCCTGGGCGATCACGTCCTCGATCTCCTTGGCCGTCGGCCAGATGTCGCGCATGAAGACGTCGTTGCCGTCGGTGTCCTGACCCAGCGGGTCGTTGAACAGGTCGACGTCCATCGAGCCGGCCAGCGCGTAGGCGACCACCAGCGGCGGCGAGGCCAGGTAGTTCATCTTTTT